>DASUZH010000411.1:0-3279 GCA_036376975.1 Burkholderiales bacterium
TGGTTCGGATCGTCGACACGTCAACGAGCGGCTCGGGTTTCTTCTTCTTCAGCGATTCCCAATATCCAGGCGGCTCCTTGTCTGGGAGATACACGGGATACGTTCGGAGGTTCTCGGCGGGGACCGCGTAGTAGTCAGCGGGCTTGTAATGTCCCGGACGAATCTGAAGGGCCGCGATTGGCGTCGCCCAATCCGCGAGAGCGGCATCGTCCCAGATCACCGGCGCGTGGGTTTGTGTCTTGACGGCCGTGAGGAACGCGACAGCGAGGCAGGACGTGATGAGAGGCCGCCGCGGGTCAGCGTGCATGTCCACCCCCAGCTCGAGCGAAACAGGAAGGGTAAAGGCACTCTAACACCGACGGGATCTCCTCGCTCGTGGCCGGGTCAGCGCAGAGCCGCGCGCAGCGCGCGCAGCAGGCGCTCGACTCCGGCCGCCGTCGTCACGTTGCCGGGCGACAATCGCAGCGTCGATCCCCGCGCGTCCGTGAACACGTGCTGGCCGCGTAGCGCGGCGACGACCGTGTCGGGGCTCGCCGTAGCCGGCAACCGGCACATCACGCTGCCGCCGCGTTCATCCGCGCGCACCGGACTGGTCACCTGCAGGCCCAGACCGGTGCACCCGTCGATCAGCGCTTCGGCGAGGCGCCGGTTGTGAGCGCCCAATGACGCCAGATCCTGCTGCGCATGCCAGTCGAGTGACGGCAGGCAGGCGGCGCAGGCGAGAATCGATGGCGTGCCGTGATCGAAACGGCGCGCGTCGCTCGCGAAGGTGAATGAATCCAGGCCCCAGGACAAGATGTTCTCCTGGCTGAACCAGCCGCGCAGCTCGGGCTGGCACTCCTTCAACAACCCCTCCCGCACCTGCAGAACGCCCGCGCCCGACACGCCACACAGCCACTTGAGCGAACTGGACACCACGAAATCCAGATCCAGCGCGCGCAAGTCGAACGGGACGATGCCCACGCCCTGCGTGATGTCGGCGCCGACCAGCGATCCCATCGCGCGGCCATGTTCAGCGAGCGCGCGCAGGCTGCAGCGATGCGAAGCGGTCGAGGTGACCCAGGTCAGCAGCGCCACGCCGACGTCCGGCCCCCAGTGCGCCATGAAATCCTCGTCGCGCACCCAGGATTCGCCGGGCCGCGGCGCGACGGTGGTCAACTCGAACCCGCGGCGCTCCGCCATGCCCGACAGCAGGAAATGCAGGCTCGGGAAGCAATCCGCGCCGATGAGCAGCTTGCGGCCTGCAAGATACGGGTCGGGCAGGGCGCCGATCACGGAGTACAGGGCGGTGGTGACGTTTTCGGCCGCGGTCAGCGTCCCGGCCGGCGCGCCGATGAGATGACGCCAGCGCTGCAGGAACTGGTTGCGGATCTCGAGCGACCGCGGCCACTGCGCGTCGTCCGGCGCACCCCAGAGGGTCGCGACATGCGTCAGCGCCGCGGCCATGCGCTCCGCCTTGCCGGGAAACAGCCCGATGGAGTGGTAAAGGAAGTATCCGGAACCGTCGTTGCCGTCGCGCTGGGACATGCGCCAAGCCTATGGCAGTCTGACGCCATGAGTACGCACTCCGACGCCTTCGACCGGTGGATTCGCGGTTCCTTCGTGCACATCAACACGGAGCTCGAGAATCTCTACTTCGCGCAGGACGATCGGGCCGACGTGATCGGATCCGGCGGCCATCTGAAGGCGCAGCTGCGCGACGAAGGCCACGTGCACGTCGTCGCGCTGCTGGCCGAGGGCGACACCGGCGACGGATTTGCCACCGCCTTCGACGTGCTCGGCAACGTCGGCCTGTATCTCGCCGCGCTGCGGCGGCACGAGCTGACGAACCCGGCGCGCGAGGACAAGTCGCCGTTTCCGCAGGCGTCTTCGCTCGCGATGCACGTCGGCGCCGCGCTCGGCATGGCGCCACGCTTCTCGACGGCGCACCTCGCGCACATGAACTTCGCGCAGGCCGGCGTGCGCAAGAGTTTCACGTCGCTGCCCGACGAGATCCTGTTCATCGACGAGAACACGCGCGGCATCATGCTGCTGCAGCTGGCCGCCGACGCACTGTCGAAAGTCGTCCCGCTCGGCATCTCCAGCCCCCTCGTCGACGTGCCCTTCGCCGCCGCCACACATGCGCTCGAGGGCGTCATCCAGTCGAACGACCGCCTGTTCGCGCGGCTCGACGTCGAACGTTTCTTCTTCTCGGTGCGCCCCTACTACAAGCCGTACCGTGTCGGGCGCCAGGAGTGGCGCGGCGCGAACGCCGGCGACTTCTCCGGCATCAACGAGCTCGACCTCCTGTTGGGCCTGTGCCGCGCGAACGATCCGTATTACGCGCAGCTGCTGGTGGACAAGATGCAGTTCATGCCGCCCGCCGACCAGCAGCGGCTGCGCGAGTGCATGCGGCACGCGAGCTTCCTCGACGAGCTCCTGGCGCTGGCCGGCACACACGCGCGCGCCGACTGGTTCCAGCGCAATGCACGCTCGTATCTCGGGCTCTGCGATCTGTTCGGGAAGATCGCTTCGCAGCACCACGATCAGCTGGTGAAGCGCTTCATCGAGAATCCGGCGACGGGCATCGGCGCGGCGCATCTCGAGCACATCACCGCCAGCGGCCCGCCGCTGCCGGTGCTGCTACGCTCGCTCGAGGTGCTGCGCGACATGCGACTGGCGGCCGACACGCCCGGTCTGGCCACGCGCCACGCCGACCTCACGCGGCTGCGGTCGCTGGTCAGTTGACGTCGAGGGGCCTGGCGTAGAATGGCTGCACAGCGTACGTCAGCCCGGCGAGCGAGCGAAGCGAGCAAGCCGGAAGCTCTGGATCGGCGGTCGGCCGGACGAGTGAGCGAAGCGAACGAGGCAGGGCTCCTCGGGCTGGATTGACATCCGTTCGGGTGCGCCGCCTCGCTTGCGAGGCGGCCGCATTCCGACCGTCTCCCTTCTCACGGCTCCGGTGCCTGGCGGCACCTCGCCGATGAGGTCGCATCTGAACCGCGAGGTCGGCGCAGCCGACCGGAGCGGTACTGATTTAGAAGACAGCCCGATGAGCCGAATCTCGCCGAAGGCGAGATTGGCTCCTCGGGCTGGATTCGAACCAGCAACCCTCCGGTTAACAGCCGGATGCTCTGCCGTTGAGCTACCGAGGAACGTAGGTGGGACGCCGGGGCTTGACCCTTGCGTTTCTGCCGGCCCGGCGAGCGCGGCAGACCGTCTATTCTAGCCGAGCGGGACCACCCCCCGCAACCCGGCGGCCGCGCCGCTCCGCTGAAAAGCGGCACGATGGCCGCTCCC
>DASUZH010000412.1:0-6047 GCA_036376975.1 Burkholderiales bacterium
CCAGGCTGTCGCCCACTCCCGCCACTTTGAAGAACGCGTACATGGTGCCCGGCGGCACGGCCACCTGCACGCTCGGCATCTCGCGCAGCCTGCCGACCAGGAAGTCGCGGCATTTGCGGAAGCGCTCGCGGGTGTGCGCGATGACCGGCTCGCCCTCCTTCAGCGCGACGACGCCGGCGCGCTGCACGAACACCGGCGCGCAGGAGGTGTTGTACTCGATCAGCTTGCCGAGGTCGGCGTTGAGGCCCTGCGGCACCACCAGCCAGCCCAGCCGCCAGCCGGTCATCAGCCACGACTTCGAGAACGTATTGGCGCTGATGACGCGGTCTTCCTCGTTCATCAGGTCGAGGAACGACGGCGCCACCCCGCCTTCCCCGAAATAGAGCCGCTCGTAGGCGTCGTCGGCGAAGATCCAGATGCCGTGCTTGCGGCAGTGCTCGAGGATCACCTTCTGCTCCTCGCGCGTGATGGTCCAGCCGGTCGGGTTGTTCGGCGAGTTGATATACAGCGCTTTCGTCCCCGGTTTCAGCTCTTTCAGGAGCTCCTCGACATCCAGCCTCCAGCCGCTGTCGTGAAACCGTAGGGCAACGGTACGGACCGTGGCGCCTAGTATTTTCGGAATTTCTTGAAGATTGGGCCAAAGCGGGACCACCTCGACCACCCGGTCCCCCGGCTCGATCAGGAGCTGGGAAGCCAGCATCAGGGCATTCACTCCCGCGGAGGTAATGGCGAGCTGGCCGTCCCCGATTTTTTTCTTATGTAATCTAAATAAGTAAGAAGCAAGGGCGTCCCTGAGCTCCTGGATGCCGTAGTTGTGGGTGTAGAACACCTCGCCGGCCTCGATCGAGGCGATGCCGGCGCGGCGGATGAAGTCGGGGGTCGGCTGGTCGGGCTCGCCGACCCAGAACGGCAGGATGTCGCTGCGGCCGATGCCCTCGTTGTACAGCTCGCGGATCTTGGAGGCGGTGAGCGAGCGGACCGCGGCGCGCGCGGTGAGGGGTGTTTCGAGTTTCATGGCGCGATCTATTCTAAACTCGGCGGCTTCATGTCGCCCGCCCGCTGGGCCCTGCCCGCCACCGTCGCCACCATGGTGGTGTGGGGCCTCAACTTCGCGTTCGTCAAGCACGTCCTCGACCAGATCGGGTTCGGCGCGTTCCTCTTCATCCGCTTCGCCGTGCTGCCGCTGCTCGGCCTGGCGCTGCTCGCGCTGGTGTTCCGCGGCAAGCTGGCGCGCACCTGGCCGCGGCGAGAGGACCTGCCGCGCTTCGTGCTGTGCGCGATCGTCGGCCACGCCGTGCACATCGCCGCGGTGATGGGCGGCATGAGCCTGTCGACCGCGTTTTCCTCTTCGCTGGTGCTGATGAGCGGGCCGCTGTTCACGCTGGTGATCCTCGCCGTGCTCGGCGCCGAGCTGCGCGGGCAGCAGATCGCCGGCACGCTGGTGGCCTGCGCCGGCATCGGGCTGTTCCTGTCCGACAAGTTCACCGGCGGGCGCATCACCGCCGGCTACGGCGACCTGCTGCTGATCCTCGCCGCGCTGTGCTTCTCGCTCTACACCGTGCTCGCGCAGCGCATCACCAAGCGCTACGGGCCGCTCATCGTGCTCTCCTACACGCTGCTCTTCTCGGCGCCGCCGATCCTGCTGGTCAGCCTGCCCGCCTTCCTCCAGCTCGACACCGCGAAGCTGACGCCGCTCGTGTACGTGGGCATGTTCTGGGCGCTGGTGATGTCCTCGTTCCTCGGCTGGATGATGTGGGGCTGGGTGAACGCGGTGCGCGGCGTCGCCCGCTCCGCTCCGTTCAACTACCTGATGCCGCCGATCGCCGGCGTGTCGGCCTGGCTGACGCTCGGCGAGATGTTCACCTGGCTCAAGCTGCTTGGCGCCGCGATCACCATGGTCGGCGTGGCCTGGGCGCAGTTCGGCGCCGGCAAGCCGCCGTCGAAGGAAGCCGTGCAGCCCGACGCCGGGTAGCTATTCCGACTTGTAGCTGTCGCCGGCCTCGAGCCTGTCGCGCTCGATGGCCGAATCGGTGGAGTCTTCCTTCAGGGCCGGCACCGCCATGCGGTCGCCCGCCTCGAGCCATTGCGGGAACCACATGGCGATCTGCGGGAAGGCGAGCACCAGGATCACGCACAGCACCTGGATCACCATGAAGTCGGCCATGCCGCGGTAGATCGTCGACAGGCTCCAGTCCTTCACCACCTGCTTCAGGTAGTAGGCCGACATCGCCACCGGCGGCGAGAGGAACGCCGTCTGCAGCACCACCGCGGTGATGGTGCCGAACCACACCATGTCGTAGCCCAGGCCGGTCGCCACGGGCGCCAGCATCGGCAGGAAGATCAGCACGATCGCCGGCCACTCGAACGGCCAGCCGAGCAGGAAGATCAGCAGCAGCAGCAGCGACATCGTGCCCCACGCCGGCAGCGGCACCGCGAGCAGCATGTTGGTGATCCAGGTGGCGGTGCCCAGCCGCGCGAACACTGCGCCGAAAACGTTCGAGGCGACCGCGAGGAACAGAACCATGCTGGTCGTCGCCAGCGTCGAGTGGCAGGCTTCGAACAGCCCCTTCCAGGTGAAGCGCCCGTAGGCGATCACCAGCAGGATCGCGCCGGCCGCGCCCATCGCCGCGGCTTCGGTCGAGGTGGTGATGCCGGCGAGGATCACGCCGAGGGTGGCGAAGGTCAGCACGGTGACCGGCACCAGCCCGACCACGCACTCCCACAGCACCACGCGGTAGTCGCTCTGGCGCTCTTCCTTGGGAATCGGCGGGCCGAGCTTCGGATCGAAGTGGCTGCGCACCATGGTGTAGAGCATGTACATGCCGGCGAGCAGGAAGCCCGGCCCGAACGCCGCCGCGTACAGCTGCAATACCGAAATGCCGAGCACCGGCCCCATCACCACCAGCATCACCGAGGGCGGGATCAGGATGCCGAGCGTGCCGCCGGCGGTGATCGCGCCTGCCGACATGCGCGCGTCGTAGCCCGACTTGATCATCATCGGGCCGGCCATGATGCCGAGCAGCGCGACCGTGGCGCCGACCGTGCCGGCGGCGATGCCGAACAGCGTGGCGGTGGCGATCACCACCAGGTACAGCGAGCCGCGCACCGGCGCGAACAGGTCGCGGAACGCCTTGAACAGGCGCTCCATCAGCCCGGCCTGGTCGCAGACGTAGCCCATCAGGATGAACATCGGCACGGCGACGAACTCGTCCTGCTTCATCAGGCCGAGGATCTGCAGGTAGGCGAGGTCGAACACCGCGCCGCCGAGGCCGATCAGGCCGAAGATCAGCGCGAGGAACAGCAGCGTGAAGCTGATCGGGATGCCGATGAAGATGGCGAACAGCATCACCACCAGCATCGCCATGCCCAGCAGCTCGAGGCCGCTCATCAGACTTCCAGCTTCTCGCGGTGCTCGAACTCGCGCCCGTAGCGGATCTGGAAGCAGCACTTCAGCGCTTCCGACACGCCCTGCACCATCAGCAGGATCGCCGCCAGCGGGATCGAGGCGCGGAACGGCCACATGATCGGCCGCCACGGCGTCTGCTCGGACAGCTCGTGGATCGAGTACGAGTACCAGACGTCGTCGATGGAGATGACCATCAGCGTGATCAGCACCGGGTAGAACAGCAGGACGTAGGACGCGAGGTCGATCCAGCCCTTCTTGCGCTCCGAATACCGCTCCCACAGCATGTCGGTGCGCACGTGCGCGCCCTTGTGCAAGGTATAGGCGCAGCCGAGCATGAACGCGGCGCCGTTGGTCATGTAGCTCGACTCCAGCACCCAGAGGGTCGGCGCGTTGAACAGGTAGCGCGACAGGCACTCGTAGCTGATGGTCGCCACCAGGTACAGCATGGAGAGCGAGATCAGCTTCCCGGTGAGGTCCGAGAAGCGGTCGATCGCGCGGATCGTGGCGTAGAAGGCGGGCGGAAAGTCGTTCATAAGCGAAAGGGCGCCGGATTCTATCCGACGCCCCTTGCGCACGGCTGACGAGGGTGGCCCGAAAACCGGGGCACCCCCAGTTTCGCTGCAACACGGGGAGGTCTAGAGTGGCCGCATGAGCCCGCTCGAAGCCGGCGTTCTCATCGCGCTGCTCGTCCTGCCCCTGCACTGGCTGGTGCGGCGCGAGCTCGACAAGCTCGACGACCCGGGCTACCTGCGCCGCAACGGCGTGGTGATCGTCGCGCCCACCGCGCTCGAGGCGCACTCGGCGCCGATCGGCCGCTACCGGGACAGCGAGATCTGGGGCAGCGTCACCTTCAAGGGCATGCTCTACCGCTTCGACCACGTCGCGCGCGCGCAGGAGCGCGAGCGGCTCAACGCGCGCGAGCTGTATCTCGAGCCGGGGCTGGTGTACGTAACTGACTGAACGCGGCGACGACGCGGTCGATGCCGGCCGCGTCGACGTCGAGGTGCGTGACGAGCCGCATCGGGCTGCGCGGCAGAACCATGATGCTCTCTTTCTTCAGCCGCTCCGCCAGGGCCTGCGGCTGGTCCACCTTCACCAGCACCATGTTGGTATTGGGCCCGCTGACGTCGTAGCCGGCCTTGCGCAGGCCGTCGGCGAGCCGCTGCGCGTTGGCGTGGTCGTCCTTCAGGCGCTCGACGTTGTTCTCCAGCGCGTAGATTCCCGCCGCGGCGATCACGCCGGCCTGGCGCATGCCGCCGCCGAGCATCTTTCTCGCCCTGTGGGCCCTGCCGATGAATTCCTTGCTTCCCAACAGGAGCGTCCCGGCTGGCGTGCCAAGTCCCTTCGACAGGCACGAGGAAACTGAATCGAAGCCGGCGCAGAGATCCTTCACCTTCATGTTCTGTGCGACCGCCGCGTTGAATACCCGGGCGCCGTCCAGATGCGCGGCGAGACCACGCTTCTTCGCCACTTTGAGGGCATCAGACAGGTAGGCGCGGGAAAGCACCCGGCCGGTGATCGTGTTTTCCAGCGCGAGCAGCCGCGTGGCCGGGAAGTGGGCGTCGTCGGGCTGGATCGCCGCCTCGATGTCGGCGAGGTCGAGGCTTCCGTCCGGGCGGTTGGGCACGATCTGCGGGTGGATCGAGCCGAGCACGCCGAGGCCGCCGGCCTCGTAGCGGTAGCTGTGCGCTTCCGAGCCGAGGATCACGCCTTGGCCGCGGCCGCAGTGCGCCATCAGGGCGGCGAGGTTCGACTGGGTGCCGGTGGGAAACAGCAGCGCCGCCTCGAAGCCGAACAGCGAAGCGGCGAGCTCCTGCAGGCGGTTCACCGTAGGGTCGTCGCCGAACACGTCGTCGCCCAGCGGCGCCTCGTGCATGGCGCGGCGCATGCCGGCCGAGGGCCGGGTCACGGTGTCGGAGCGCAGGTCGATTTCACTCATGGCGTTTCATACCATTAAACCGGATGGACAAGACGGATTCGTCGTCCGGATACTATCGCACCCCCTAAGGAGGAGGATCGGATGAGGATAATCGTCGCCGCCGCATTGCTCGGCTTCGCCTGCCTGGCCGGCGCCCAGGCGAAGTACTCGCTCAAGTTCAACCACGTGCTCGGCCCGAAGGAGCCCTACCACGAGGGCTTCCTCGCCTGGTCGAAGGCGGTCGAGGCGCGCACCAAGGGCGGCCTGAAGATCGACGTGTTCCACAGCGCGCAGCTCGGCAAGGAGGAGGACATCCTCGAGCAGATCCGCGCCGGCGCCAACATCGGGCAGAACACCGACTCGGCGCGCATGGGCAACTACGTGCCGGGCATCGCGGTGATGAACGGCCCCTACTTCGCCGAGACGCTGGAGGACGTCGCCAAGCTGCGCAAGGCGCCCACCGTGGTGAAGTGGCAGCAGGAGCTGGCCGACAAGTTCGGCTTCAAGGTGGTGTCGTTCAGCTGGGTGCAGGGCTACCGCCACTTCTTCACCAACAAGCCCATCAAGACCCCGGCCGACCTGAAGGGCCTGCGCATCCGCACCCCGCCGGCGCCGATCTGGCAGGAGTCGATCCGCTCGCTCGGCGCCACGCCGGTGGCGATGGCGTTCGGCGAGATGTACCCCGGCCTGCAGCAGAAGGCGATCGACGGCGTCGAGCTGGTC
>DASUZH010000413.1:0-4080 GCA_036376975.1 Burkholderiales bacterium
GCCGAAGTCGTCGTCCATCGCCGCCTTGAAGCGCTGCGCATGCGGCTCGCTCCAGTCGACCGCGCCGCCCGCCCCCGCCCCGCGCAGCGCGGTGTACAGCCGCGCGAGCGCGCTCTTCGCGTCCTCGAGGTGGGCGTCGGAGTAGTTGAGCGGGCTGCGGTAGTGCGCGCGCGCGATGAAGAAGCGCACCACCTCGGCGTCGTACTTCTTGAGGATCTCGCGCACGGTGAAGAAGTTGCCGAGCGACTTCGACATCTTCTCCTCGTCCACGCGCACAAAGCCGTTGTGCATCCAGTACTTGACGAAGGCGCCGCCGTGCGCGCCCTCCGACTGGGCGATCTCGTTCTCGTGGTGCGGGAACTGCAGGTCCTGGCCGCCGCCGTGGATGTCGAACGGCTCGCCGAGCAGGCTGGCGCTCATCGCCGAGCACTCGATATGCCAGCCGGGTCGCCCGGCGCCCCAGCGCGACGGCCAGTTTGGCTCCTCCGGCTTGGAGCGCTTCCACAGCACGAAGTCGAGCGGGTCTTCCTTCGACTCGTCGACGTCGACCCGCTCGCCCGCGCGCAGCTCGTCGAGCGACTTGCCGGACAGCTTGCCGTAGCCGGGAAAGCGCCGCACCGCGTAGTTCACGTCGCCCGAGCCCGACTGGTAGGCGAGCTTGCGTTGCTCGAGCTCGCCGATCAGCTCGAGCATCTGCGGCACGTACTGCGTGGCGCGCGGCTCGTGGTCGGGCTTCTCGACGCCGAGCGCCGCGGCGTCCTCGTCCATGTAGGCGATGAAGCGCTCGGTGAGCGCGCCGACGCTCTCGCCGTTCTCGCGCGCGCGGCGGATGATCTTGTCGTCGATGTCCGTGATGTTTCGCACGTAGGTGACGCGCAAGCCGCTCGCCCGCAGCCAGCGGCGCACGATGTCGAACACCACCAGCACCCGGGCGTGGCCGAGGTGGCAGTAGTCGTACACGGTCATGCCGCAGACGTACATGCGCGCCTCGCCGCTGCGCAGGGGAACGAATTCCTGCTTGGCCCTGCCGAGCGTGTTGTAGATCTTCAGAAAGGTTGTCGCGCCGCGAGGCTTAGTCTAGAATGCGAAATCTTACGTAGGGCCTTGAAAATATAACACAATGCTGATTCCAGCTGCCCCGTTGGCGAGACTACGGCAGGGCCTGCTGATGCTTTGCGCGTGCATGGCGCTCGCGGCGCGCGCCGACGACATGCAGGACGCGAGCCGCATGCTGAAGGCCGGGCAGCACCAGCAGGCGCTCGAGCGCGTGAACAAGGTGCTCGCCGCCAAGCCGCGCGATCCGCAGGCGCGCTTCCTCAAGGGCCTCATCCTCACCGACCAGGGCAACACGCGCGAAGCGATCGACGTCTTCACCAAGCTGACGCAGGATTATCCCGAGCTACCCGAGCCGTACAACAATCTCGCCGTGATCTATGCGGCGCAGGGCCAGTACGACAAGGCGCGCGTCGCGCTCGAGCAATCGATCCGCACGCATCCGAGCTACGCGACGGCGTACGAGAACCTCGGCGACGTCTACGCCAAGCTCGCCAGCCAGGCGTACGACAAGGCGCTGCAGATCGACTCCACCAACAAGGGCGCGCAGAACAAGCTTTCGCTGGTGCGCGAACTGGTGGGCGGCGGCGCGCCGACGCAGGTTGCCGTCGCGCAGAAGCCGGCCGAGAAGCCCAGGCCGGTCGCCGAGGCGCCCAAGCCCGCGCCGGAGAAGCCCAAGCCGGTGGCCGAGGCGCCCAAGCCCGCGGCGGAGAAGCCCGCCGCCGGCGGCGAGGCCGGCGCCGAGGTGCTGGCCGCGGTCAACGCCTGGGCGCAGGCCTGGTCGAAGAAGGACGCCGACGCCTACCTCTCCTACTACGCGAAAGACTTCAAGACCCCGGGCAAGGAGAGCCGCGCCGACTGGGAGAAGAGCCGCCGCAGCCGCATCGGCGCCGCCAAGACCATCAAGGTGGCGATCGGCTCCCCCAAGGTGACCATGAACGGCAGCAACGAGGCGACGGTCGTGTTCCAGCAGAATTACCAGTCCGACACCTTCAAGAGCGCGGGCAGGAAGACCCTGGTCATGTCCAAGGCCGACGGCCGCTGGCAGATCCGCGAGGAGAAGAGCAGCTGATGAAAGCTCTGCTCGCCGCGCTGCCTTTCAGGCGGCTTCTCGCCACCATTTTGCTCGGCTTCCCGCTGCTCGCAGCCGCCGCGCCGACGCCCGAGGACCGCCTGTCGCGCGTGTTCGAGGCAATCGAGGCGAACAAGTTGGACGACGCGATGAAGCGCGTCGACGAGCTGATCCGCGACTACCCGAACTTCCGCCTCGCGCACCTGGTGCGCGGCGACCTGCTGCTCGCGCGCTCGCGGCCGCTGCTCACCTTCGGCAACGTGGTGAAGACCGTGCCGCAGGAAAAGATCGACGGCCTGCGCGCCGAGGCGCTGGCGCGGCTGCGCGCGCACCGCCAGCGGCCGGCCGAGGACCGCCTGCCGCGGCAGGTGCTGCAGCTGCACTCCGGGCAGAAGCACGTATTCCTGGTCGACTCGCGCCGCTCGCGCCTCTACGTGTTCGCCAACGACGAGGGCAAGCCGCGCCTGATCGCCGACTTCTACGTCACGCTCGGCAAGAACGGCATCGAGAAGACGCGCGAGGGCGACCAGAAGACGCCGGTCGGCGTGTACCACGTCACCGCCAACCTGCCGCGCCGCAAGCTGACCGACTTCTACGGCGCCGGCGCCTTCCCGATCAACTACCCGAACGAGTGGGACAAGCGCCAGGGCCGCAACGGCTTCGGCATCTGGCTGCACGGCGTGCCCTCCGACGTCTACAGCCGGCCGCCGCGCGCGAGCGACGGCTGCATCGTGCTCTCCAACCCCGACCTCGAGTCGGTCGGCCAGTACGTGCAGGTCGGCATGACGCCGGTGATCATCGCCGACGAGGTGGAGTGGATCGACGCGGCGGCGCTGGAGGCCGAGCGCGCCTCGCTGGCCGGCGCGATCGAGCGCTGGCGCGCCGACTGGGAGAGCCGCGACACCGAGCGCTACCTCGCCCACTACTCGGCGCGCTTCGCCGCCCCGGGGCAGAACCTGGCGGCGTGGAGCGAGCACAAGCGCAAGGTGAACGGCGCCAAGAGCTTCATCAAGGTCGGCATCTCGCGCGTCTCGATGCTGAGCTACCCGCGCGAGCGCGATTTCGTGGTGGTCACCTTCGAGCAGGACTACCGCTCGAGCGGGCTGTCCAACAAGATGCGCAAGCGGCAGTACTGGGTGAAGGAAGCGGGCGCCTGGAAAATCATCTACGAGGGGGCAGGTTGAATCTCAGACAGCTGTTCATACTCTCCACCGCAGCGGTGGTCCCGGCCGGCGCGCTGGCCGCCGATCCGCAGGTCGACCTGCGCACCAGCGCCGGCACCATCCGCATCGAGCTGTACCCGGCCAAGGCGCCGAAGACGGTGGAGAACTTCCTGCAGTACGTGAAGGACGGCCACTACAACGGCACCGTGTTCCACCGCGTGATCGACGGCTTCATGATCCAGGGCGGCGGCTACGATTCGAGCTACAAGCAGAAGCAGGTGCGCAAGCCGATCCAGAACGAGGCCAAGGAAGGCGTCAAGGCCGGCCTGCGCAACGACGTCGGCACGCTGGCGATGGCGCGCACCTCCGACCCCGACTCCGCCACCTCGCAGTTCTTCATCAACGTCAACAACAACGCCTTCCTCAACCAGGACGACCCGAAGAGCGACGGCGTGGGCTACGCCGTGTTCGGCAAGGTCGTGTCCGGAATGGACGTGGTGACCAAGATCGCCAAGACGCCGACCGGCTCGGGCGGCATGTTCCAGCGCGACGTGCCCAAGCCGCTGGTGGTCATCGAGCAGGCGAGCATCGTCGGCGCAAAGTAGCGGTGTGCCGGCGCTCTTCATCTCGGATCTTCACCTGAGCGAAGAGCGGCCGGCGGCGAACGAGCGGTTCTTCTCCTTCCTCGAGAAGCAGGCGCGCGGCGCCGACGCGCTCTACATCCTGGGCGATTTTTTCGAGTACTGGATCGGCGACGACGACCTTGCCTATCCCTTCAACGCGGTGATCGCC
>DASUZH010000414.1:0-3074 GCA_036376975.1 Burkholderiales bacterium
GCAGGCCGGCGAGGGCTTCGGAGACGCCGATCAGCACGCCGCCGAGGAGGGCGCCGGGCATCGAGCCCAGGCCGCCGACGATGACGATGACGAAGGCCAGCAGGGTGTAGGCGGGCCCGAGCGGCGGGGTGACGTCGACCAGCAGCACCATCGCGCAGCCCGCCACCGCCACGCACACCGAGCCCAGGCCGAAGGTGAGGGCGTAGAGCTTCTTCACGTCGAGGCCGACGACGAGGGCGCCGAGGTGGTTGTCGGCGCAGGCTCGTATTGCCTTGCCGATCAAGGTCGTCTTGAAGAAAGCGAACAGCGCCGAGGCGGTCACTACGGCGGCCAGCGCGGCGAACAGCCGCGCCTTGTCGATCAGGATCGCTCCGATCTCGAACGACTCGAGCTGGTAGTCGACCTGCACGTTGCGCGCCGAGGGCCCGAACATCATCAGCAGCGCGTTCACCATGATGATCGCCACCGCCACCAGCAGCATGAACTGCGAATGCTCGGGGCGGGTGATGAACGGGTTGATGACGGCGGCCTGCATCGCGTAGCCGAACACGAAGAAGGCGAGCGCGGCCGGCAGGATGCAGAGGAAGGGATCGAGGCCGAGCGCGGCGAACAGCACGGTGGCCGCGTACATGGCGATGGTCATCATCTCGCCGTGCGCGAAGTTCACCACGCGCACGACGCCGAAGATCACCGACAGCCCGAGGGCCATCAGGCCGTAGACGAGGCCGGTGAGGACCCCGCCTACGACGACGTTGGCGACTAGGTCAAAACCCAACTAGGCTTTTTTGTAGCCTGGCATCGGGAACACCGGCTTGGCGGTGGCCGCGGCGGCCGGCAGCACGACGGTGGGCAGCAGGTTGCGGTTCTGCACGCACGCCGAGCCGATGCCCTCGACCTGGCCCTTCTCGTTGAACTTGATCGGGCCGCCGAGCGTCATCTTCTCGGTGATGTTGGTCTGCCGGATGGCGTCGGCCAGCACCTTCGGGTCGGTGCTCTTCGCGCGGCGGGAGGCGTCGGCGGCGACCAGGATCGCCTCGAAGGTGAAGCCGGCGTTGAGGCCGTGGAACTCGAGCCGGTCCTTCGGGTTCTGCTTGAGGAACGCCTTCTCCACGATCTTGGTCAGCTTGGCGCCCGGGTTGTACCAGGGCACGTTGGAGATCGAGTACTCGGACAGCTTGCCGAGCGTCTTGTAGTACTGCTCCTCGTACATGCCCGGCGAGCCCGGGCTGACGATGCCCATCGGGTTCCAGCGCTGCTTGACCATCTCGCGGCGCAGGATGATGGCGTCGTTCAGGCGGCACACCAGCAGCAGGAAGTCGGCGTTGCTCGCCTTCGCCTTGGACACCTCGACGGTGAGGTCCTTCGCCGCCGGGTCGTAGGAGATGGTGTCGACGATCTTGAACGGCAGCTGCGTGCGGCGCGGCAGCAGCGCGCCGATGCCCTTGGTCATCGCCTGGCCGAAGGTGTCGTTGACGTGCATGTACACCGCGGTGCGGGGGACCGTGTTGGTGGCCTGGAACAGGTCGCCGATCAGGTCGAGGCCGTTCCTGACGATGTCGATGGCGGTCTGGAAGTTGCGGAATACATATTTGTAGCCCTGCTCGGTGATCTGCGGCGCGGCCGCGATGTTGATCACGAACGGCACGCCGCGCTGCTCGGCCACCTGGGCGATCGCCGCGGCGGCGCCCGAGTCGAACGGCCCGACCAGCACGTTGGCGCCTTCCTGGATCAGGCGCTCGGCGCGGGTGCGCGCGGTGTCGACGTTGGACTCGAAGTCGGCGTTCATCAGCTCGATGTCGACCCCGAGCATCTCCTTGATCACGCCCGGCGCCAGGTCGGCCCCCTTCTGGCACGACTGGCCGATGAAGCCGAGGTAGCCCGAGCGCGGCAGGATCACGCCGACTTTTAGCTTCTGCGCCTGCGCGCGGACGATGCCGAACGGAGAAAGCGCTGCAGCGGCGCCGGCTACGGCGATGTTTCTGCTGAATGTTCTGCGGTCCATGGACTCCTCCTCTGAGGCGGAAGTTTATAGACCATTCATAACCAATGGTCAACGATCCGTCGCCCGCGGAAGCTTGACACGCGTCTCGCCGCGGGAGTAGCGTCAACCTGCCTAACGAACGTTAGATTGGTGGCCCCTTTAGAGGAGGAGGTGCTATGAAACGCTCGATCTGCCTGTCCGCCCCCGTGCTGGCCGTCTGCGCCGCGTTCGCCCCCGCGGCATTTGCGCTGGACTGCGCCGCCTTGGCGGGCACGGTGATCGACGACACGCAGATCACGGCTGCGGTGCTCAATGCCGCTACGCCGACGACGCCGGAGCACTGCGAGGTGACCGGCGCGATCAACCAGCGCGTGAGCCGGGTCGACGGCCAGACCTACGCCATCAAGTTCCACCTGCGCCTGCCGACCGCCTGGAACCAGCGCTTCTTCTACACCGGCGGCGGCGGCACTGACGGCAACCTCGGCAGCGCGCTTGCGCCGCAGCTCGGCCAGGGCTATGCGGTCGTCTCTTCCGATAGCGGCCACGACAACGCGGTCAATACATCGGTCGTTGCGGCGAGCGTCCAGTTCGGCTTCGATCCGCAGGCGCGCAGCGACTACGGCTACAACGGCCCGGCGGAAGTCACGCTGAAGGCCAAGGCGCTGATCAAGGAGTACTACGGCCGCAAGCCGAAGTACTCCTACTTCGTCGGTTGCTCCGAAGGAGGTCGCGAGGCGCTGATGCTGTCGCAGCGCTATCCGGACTTCTTCGATGGCATCGTGGCGGGCAATCCGGGCATGGACCTGCCCAAGGCGGCGCTCGCCCACCCCTGGGACGCGCAGGCCTTCGCCCGCGCCGCACGCACGACCACTCCCTTCGGCAACCCGGACCTGGCGAGCTCGTTCACCAACGCGGAGCTCGCCGCCGTGGGCGGGGCGATCCTGGCGGCGTGCGACGCGCAGGACGGCCTCGCCGACGGCATGGTGCTGAACCCCGCCGCCTGCGAGTTCGATCCGGCGACGCTCGGCCCGGCCGGCAGCGGGCTGCTCTCCCAGGCGCAGGTCACCGCGCTCGAGCAGACCAACGCCGGTCC
>DASUZH010000415.1:0-3225 GCA_036376975.1 Burkholderiales bacterium
AGGGTAAGAACTCTACATGACCGCGACGTGACTCCGTCGCGGAGGGAGTTCTTACCCTGACCCCGAATTCTATTCAGGCGGCGCGCGGCTTGCTGAGCGCGGCGAGGCGCGAGGCGTGCACCGCCTGCAGCAGCGCCTCGGAATCGGCCGGCTTGGTGAAATGGCGGTCGAAGCCGGCCTCGCGCGCGCGCTGCTCGTGCTCGGGCCCGCCGTAGCCGGTCAGCGCGATGAGGGTGATGCCGTCGCCGAAGCGCCCGCGCAGCTCGCGGGCGAGGTCGTAGCCGTCGACGCCGCCGGGCAGTCCGATGTCGAGGACCGCGGCGGCGGGGCGCCAGGTGCGCAGCAGCTCGAGCGCCTCGGCGCCGCTCGCCACCTCGCGCACGTGGTGCCCGTGCAGCTCGAGCAGCATGCGCAGGCTGCGGCGCTCGTCGGCCTTGTCCTCCGCGATGAGGATCTCGAGCGCGGGGGCCGGGCGCGACGGCGCCAGGCCGACCCCCGCCTGCGCGGGGGCTGCGATCGCCGGAATGCGCACGGTGAAGGTGGCGCCCTTGCCGATGCCCGCGCTCTGCGCCTTCACCCAGCCGCCGTGCAGCGTGACGAGGCGCTGCACCAGGGTGAGGCCGATGCCCAGGCCGCCGGAGGCGCGGTCCATGCCGGGGTCGGCCTGGAAGAACAGCTCGAACACCCGGTGCAGGCTCTCCGGGGCGAGGCCGCGGCCGTTGTCGCTCACCTCGATCAGCGCGTCGGCGCCGTCGCGCGCCACCCGCAGGCGGATGACGCCGCCCATGCCGGTATAGGTGGCGGCGTTCACCAGCAGGTTGGTGATGACCTGCTCGATGCGCGTCTCGTCGCCCTGGATCCAGGTCGGCTCGGCCTCGATCTCCACCTTGCGCTGCGTGAAGCGGCCGGCGGTGTGCAGGGTGCTGGAGACGTAGCGGGCGCACGCCGCCAGGTCGAGCGGCTGGCGCTCGAGCAGGATCTTGCCGGTCATCACGCGGCCGACGTCGAGCAGGTCGTCGACCAGCCGCTTCAGGTGCTGGGTCTGGCGCGCGATCACGCCGGAGGCGAACTCGACCTGCTCGCGGTTGGAGCGGGCGCTGGTCAGGATGATCACCGCGTTGGAGATGGCGGCGAGCGGGTTGCGCAGCTCGTGGCCGAGCATGGCGAGGAACTCGTCCTTCGCGCGGCTCGCCGCCTCGGCGGCGCCGCGCGCCTCGCGCTCGACCTCGAACGCCGAGTCGCGCTGCCGCGTGGCGAGCTGCAGGGTCTCGCTCGCCTTGGCGAGCGCCTCCAGCGCCTGGTCGACCTCCCGCACCTGCGAGACGGCGAGGGCGCCCAGCGGCCGGCCGTCGGCGAGATGGGCGGCGCGCGCGCCGAGCGAGTCGAGCGCGCCGGCGATGCGCGCGCCCTTGCGGAAGGCGTAGCCGATGCCGGCGGCGACCAGCACCAGCCAGACCGCGACCAGGCTGGTGAGGTAGCGCCGGAACGCCTCTTCCACCGGCGCGGCGGGCGTGGCGAAGGCCACCCACCAGCCGTGGCGGGAAGGCGTCCACGAGGTGAACACGGTGACGCCGTTCAGGGCGGTGTAGCGGCCGATGCCCTCGGGGTCGCGCTTCATGTCCTCCATCAGCGCGGCGCTCGGGTCGCTGCCGCGGCGCTGCTCGCCCTCCACGTTGCGCGCGACGAACTTCCAGTTGCGGTCGAACACGCCGGCGACGCCGCCCTTCGCGCCCTGGTGGTCGAGCAGCTGGTCGAACCAGGCCAGGTTGAGGTTGGCGACCAGCACGTGCGTCACCTTGTCGTCGCGCACCACCGGCACGGCGACCGACACGGTGTTGGCCTTGCGCTGGCGGCTCTGGAACACGTCGGACACCACCGCCTGGCGATCCTCCATCACCGCGCGCCACATCTCCCGCTGCTGCATCGGCGGCAGCTGCGGCCCCGCCCCCAGGTCGGTGCGGAACACGCCCGAGCCGTCGGTGCGGAACGCCAGCATGCTGTACCAGTCCGGGTTGCTGAGGACGGTGTCGAGCGCGCGCCGGTACATGTCTTCTTCGCTGGCGCGGCTGGAGGCCCAGATGCGCGCGAAGATCTGCAGGCGCTGCACCGTGCTGTCGAGCGCGTTGTCGACCGCCATGGCGAGCAGCCGCACCGACTGGATCTGCGAGCGCTCCCGCTCGTGCTCCTGCGCCTGCCAGTGGAGGTAGAACAGGGTGGCGGCCAGCAGCCCGATCGGCACGATCGCCAGCAGCAGCACCTGGAACAGGTGCCAGCGGATGCTGCGCGGCTTGGCGGCGGCGGATTGCATGCTGCTTCTTGCCCTTTTCCCCCCTGTCCGCAGTCTAACCGTGCGGTCGGGAGCCGCCTGTCGTGCTATTCCCCTTTACCTTGTCGTTTGTTCTCTACAAGGCAGGCTTCGAGCAGCTCGAGCGCGCGCCGCGTGAAGGCCCACATGTTGGCCTCGCGATCGGCGCTCCAGGTCTTCAGCGACACCGCCTTCTCCACGCCCGGGCCGACGACCGCGAAGCAGGCGTGGCCGGCCGGGTCGCCGTAGCGGTTGCCGGTCGGGCCGGCCGCGCCGGTCTCGGCGAGGCCCCAGGTGGCGCCGAGGCTCTGCCGGATGCGACTCGCGAGCAGCAGGGCGAAGGGCTCGCTCGCCGAGCGGATTCCCGCCATGTCCTCCTTCGTCAGGTTGAGCAGGGCCGAGCGTCCCGGCCGGGTGTAGACGATGCAGCCGCCGAGGTAGTACTCGGACGCGCCGGGCACCGCGACCAGCGTCGCGTTGATGAGGCCGCCGGCGGAGGACTCCGCTATGCCGAGGGTTTCCTTTCTTTGCTTGAGAAGTCCGCCCACGGCGCCTCCCAGGCCAGTCAAACTCGTCACAGTTTCTCCAATCGTTCCAAGGCTTCCATGAACCGCTCCGTGAAGCGCCGGTGCACGGGCGCGCGCGGGTCGGCGGCCCAGGCGGCGTCGGCGAAGACGAGCTCGGGCGTGTGGTTGATCTCCCACACCTGCGGCCGGCCGTCCTTCAGCGAGTAGTCGATGCGGCCGTAGCCGATGCCGGCGATCTCGCACACCTCGCGCATCACCGCGGCATGGCCGTCGGACTCGAGGTAGGCGAGCTCCTCGGCCATCCAGTCGTCGCCGCCGAGCTCGGCCTGCTTGCAGAACCAGCCGCGGCCGCGGAACAGGTGGCGCGGCACGATCTCACCGCCGAGCACCAGC
>DASUZH010000416.1:0-4528 GCA_036376975.1 Burkholderiales bacterium
ACCGTGCTCGACCGCAGCCTGGTGCCCGGCGGCGCGCGCGTCGCCGCGCTCGAGCGCGGCCTGTTCGTCGCCGGCATCGGCATCTACCCGGAGCTGAACCCCGAGCAGTGCGAGCGGATCTACGACGAGATTTCGGTGGCGCTGCTCGACTTCATGCTGCAGCGCCCCGAGGCGCGCGAGGTGCTACGTGGCCGAACGTTCGCCCGGGCGTTCCATTGACACCACCGCCATGTCGTAGCGTCCCAGGCCCATCTTGGCGGGGTCGAAGATCTTCCGCTCCGCGATCCACTTGAAGGAATCCTCGAAGCTCTCGCGCGTGTAGGGCTCGAACACGATGCGCTCGCCCGGCCCCCAGCGCCGCGTGTCCATCTGGTCGAGGAAGCGCTTGGGGAATTCCTTGCGGTAGTGGTGGGTGTAGAGCTCGGGCCGCAGGTCGATGTCGCGCTGCGCCTTGCGCAGCGCGCCGAAGTATTTCCTGACGTCCGCGGGGTCGGGGTCGCCGTTGAGCATCGAGGCCATCATGAAGGTGGTGTCGATGATCTTGCGGAAGCCGAGCTGCTCGAGGAAGTAGTAGGGCCCGCTGAACAGCGCCGCCGCCGGCACCTGGCGGTCGATCAGCTTCTCCAGCCGGCCGAACAGGATGCCGTCGGCGAAGGACAGCTTGATCTCCTCGGGCTTCAGGTACTGCTCGAGCGCCTGGATGGTGGAATAGTGGCTGCCCGACTGGTGGCCGACCGAGATCGGCACGCCGGCGAGGTCCTGCGGCTCCTTGATCGGCGACTCCGGCGGCACGAACACCGCGGCGGGCGAGACCGAATAGGCGTCGGCGTAGAGCTTGCCGTGGCCCTGCGAGGCGGCGACGTTGACCGTCCAGTGGCAGGCGCAGCTGACGTTGGTCTCGCGTCCCTCGGCGAAGCTGGTGTGCGCGCCGACCTTGTCGGGCGTGTGGTGGGTCTTGAACACCTCGCGGAACTCGTAGTCGAGCCCCTCGGCGCGGAAATAACCCTTCTCCTCCGCGACCCACTCGTGCAGGCGGAAGTGGGGCGTGATCACAAACCTGGCCATGGCGCGCCTCCTCGACGTAATAGATCGTAAGGATAGCCGTATTTTTTCCCGCTGCCTGACAGTTCCTGAACCACTTTCGCCGCGCGCGGGCATACGGTGGGATCCATGGGATACCGCATCCACTACTCGCTGCACGACGGCACGCTGTCGGCGGTCGTCTCCGGCAAGTCGAGCCGCGCCGTCGCGGGCTGCATCATGCGCGACATCGCGGTGGAAGCGAGCCGCGAGGCCGCGGTCAGGGTGATGATCGACCTGCGCTGGCTCGAAGACCGGGCGGGGATCCGCGCGCTGATCAGCCTGCCCGGCGTGCGCGTGGCGGTGGTGGACTGCGATCCGTACGACAAGCTCGCCGACCGCGAGCAGCTCAAGTGCTTCGGCGACCCCCGCTCGGCGCTGCTCTGGCTGGGTGGCGACGCGCAGTCGCCTGCCGGCGACAGGAAACGGCCTACGCCTCCCGGCGTCCCCGTCGGGGCGCAGCTTGCAATCTTCGGCGGCTAGCCTGCAGCCATGATCCTCCGCGACGAGCACGGCGGGATGGCAGCGAAGATCGAGGCGCTGTTCGAGCGCTGCCCCGCGCTGTGCGGCTTTTCGGTGCGCGACCCGGCTGACCTGCCGGACAACTGCACGCGCTCGGCGAACGGCACCGACCTGTTCGTCACCGACATCGGCATTTCGCCGCGCCTGGGCGCGGACCAGTACGGCGAGATCTTCAACGAGATCTTCAGCACCCTCACCGAGCTGCTCGCCGAAGAGCCCGGAGCGGGCGAGCTGCTGCGCGGCCGCACCTTCGCCCGCACTCTGCACTAGCCCCCGCTAGCTTCAAGCGGGGGTCCGTTTTTTGCCGTTTTAGGGGTTGCCCTGTAGTGGTCTGGGGTATTCCCCTATAGCTATTCCAACGACGGGGGAGTTATCGTCCCGTCCATGAAGATCCTCGAGTTCCGTCCCGGCAGCCCGGACCGCGGCATGGTCCAGGCCGACGTCGAAGCCAAGATGCGCGCGCTGTTCGCGCGCTGCCCCGCGCTGTGCGGCTTCTCCATCCAGGACCGCGGCTCGCTGCCCGCCGACGTGGCCGGCCCGATCCCGGACGCCGACCTGTACGTGACCGAGATCGGCATTTACCCGAAGCTCGACGCCGAGCAGTACGGCGACCTGTACGACGAGATCACCCTCGCCATTTCCGACCTGGTGCAGGCGCAGCCGGGGGCCTACGAGCTGCTGCGCGGCAAGACCTTCGCCCGCACTCTGCACTGAAGTTCGCGAGTTTCGTCCCACTCGGCTCCCACCCGCGGAGTTGAGGTACATTGCGCGACTCAGCCTAGGGGGAAGCGCAGCTGGATCCCAATCAGACCGTCAGGACGACCAACGCCAAGCTGACGTCGGACGCCAAGAAGGTGTCCGACTTCACGCTCGACCTCAGCCTGCAGGTCGGCAAGTACGACGTGCAGAAGCTGCTCGGCAAGGGAGCGACCGGCACGGTCTACCTCGCCAAGGACCAGTTCACCGGCAAGGAGGTGGCGCTGAAGACCATCGAGCCGGAGGTGTTCCGCGACCCCGAGTTCGGCACCGTCTACCGCTCGCAGTTCCAGAACGAGGCCTCGCTCGCCGGCAAGCTGCGCCACCCGCACATCATCGGCATCCTCGACGCGGTGGTGACCGACGACTCGGGCCACATCGCGATGGAGTACGTCACCGGCGGCGACCTGTCGCAGTTCGTCCGGCCCGACAAGCTGCTGCCGGTGGCCGACGTGCTGCAGATCGCGTTCAAGTGCTGCGGCGCGCTCGACTACGCCTACCGCGAGCAGGGCATCGTCCACCGCGACATCAAGCCGGCCAACATCATGGTCACCAAGGGCACCGACATCCGCATCGCGGATTTCGGCGCCGCGTTCCTGAAGAAGAGCCACGTCGCGCAGTCGGCGGCGATGGGCTCGCCGTTCTACATGGCCCCCGAGCAGATCGAGGGGCGCGACATCACCTTCCACAGCGACATGTACTCGCTCGGCGTGGTGCTCTACGAGCTGCTGGTCGGCCGCCGGCCGTTCATCGCCGAGAACCTCGAGCAGCTGATCAACAAGATCCTCAACCTGCCGCCGCTGCCGCCGTCGGAGGCGCGCAAGGACCTGCCCAAGGAGCTCGACGCGGTGGTGCTGCGCGCCATGGCGAAAGAGCCCGCGCAGCGCTACGGCACCTGGGCGCAGTTCAGCGTCGAGCTGTCGAAGGCGGTCGGCCTGGTGCTGCCGCCCGGCTCGATCCCCGACAGCGAGAAGTACCTGGCGCTGTCCAAGGTCGAGATGCTGCAGCTGCTGAACGACGCCGAGTTCTGGGAGCTGGCGCACGCCGGCAAGTGGTCGCGCATGGCGAAGGGCCGCATCATCCTGCGCGAGAACATGCCCGGCACCAGCTTCTTCTTCCTCGCCAAGGGCGAGGCCAAGGTGACCCTCGGCGGCAAGCTGCTCAACATGGTGAACGAGGGCGAGTGCTTCGGCGAGATGGCGTACATCCGCGGCGGCGAGGAGCCGCGCCACGCCACCGTCGAGGCGATGACCGACCTGATCGTGGCCGAGTTCGAGCCCGAGACGCTCGAGCAGATGAGCGTCGGCGCGCAGCTCCACCTCACGCGCGCGCTGGTGCGCAACACGGCCGACCGGCTGCAGCTCGCCAATACCCGTATCGCGCGCTAGGGCGCATGCAGCGCAAGCAGGTCGCGATCCTCGAGAGTCGCATGGGCGAGCAGCTCGCCGGCCTGGTGGCGGGCCGCGGCGGCGTGCCGTTCCACGCGCCTGCGCTCGCCGAGCTGCCCGACCTCGACCCGCAGGCCATCGGCCAGCTGGTGATCTCGCTCGAGAAGCGGCCGGCGAAGCTCGCCATCTTCCAGACCGGCGTGGGGACCAAGGCGCTGTTCGCCGTCACCGACTCGCTTGGCTTGACGGATGGCTTCCTGAAGCTGCTCGCCAGCACTCTGATTGCCGCAAGAGGCCCCAAGCCCACAGGCGCGTTGCGCCAGCGCGGCGTGAAGATCGACTTCAGCGCCGCCGACCCCTTCACCACTCACGAGATGCTCGACGAGCTCGGCGGCCTGGACCTGAAGGGCAGCCGCGTCATCGTGCAGCGCTACGGCAGCGTCAACCGCGAGCTCGACGCGGCGCTCGCCGCGCGCGGCGCCGAAGTGGTCGAGATCCCCACCTACCGCTGGTCGCTGCCGGCGGATACCGCGCCGCTCGAGCAGCTGGTCGAGCGGCTCGAGCGCGGCGAGATGCACGCCGTGGTGTTCACCAACGCGGAGCAGGCGCGCAACCTGTTTCTTGTCTCTTCAAAACTAAACAAACAGGACGCGTTGCGGCACGCACTGAACAAGACGCTGGTCGCCTCGATCGGCCCGGTCGCCTCGGCCGCGCTGCGCGAGGCGGGCGTGAAGGTCGGGCTCGAGGCGAAGCCGCCGAAGATGGGCGCGCTGCTGTCGGCG
>DASUZH010000417.1:0-2430 GCA_036376975.1 Burkholderiales bacterium
GCCGCTCGGCATCGCCGACGTGTACGGCATCGACGACGCCCACCTCGCGCTCTACGCGAAGGCGGCGAGGACGCGCGAGGGATTCGAGCGTTACCTCGACGAGTACGTGTGGTCGCGAAAGAAGAGCTTTTCGCCGGCGTAGTCGCGCGCCTGATCGCCGGCGCGCGCCATGTCGCGGTCGGCGCCGCCTCGCCCATTCCCGCGACGGGGGTTTTGCTTTTCAAGCAAATGAACCCATCGCTTCGGGTTTCCATGCTGCACAAGAGAAACGGCAATCCCTTCACCGAAGGCTCGCGCGAGCTGTTCGACCTCGCCGGCCAGGGCCGCATCGACGTGTTCTTCCTCGGCGGCGCGCAGATCGACGGCGCGGCCAACATCAACCTGGTGCAGGCCGAGGGCCGCCGCTTCCCGGGTTCGTTCGGCTCGGCCTACCTGTACCCGGTGGTGCCGCGGGTGATCCTGTTCCGCGAGGAGCACTCGCGCCGCACGCTGGTGCCGAAGGTCGAGTTCGTCTCCGCGGCCGGCAACCCGCAGGCGCTGCTCACCGGCAAGGCGCTGTTCGGCTGGCAGAAGGAGCGGCGCCGCTGGCGCCTGGAGAGCGTGCATCCCGGGTTCACGGCGGAGGAAATAGCGAAAGAAACGGGGTTCGAATTCGATCTCGATTCCCCGCGTACGACCGAAGAACCGTCAAAACAAGAGCTTTCCCTTCTGCGGGGCCCGGTGGCGCAGGCGATCCGCGCCGACTACCCCGATTTCGCTAAAAAGGTCTGGGGATTAAACTAGCGCCATGAACGCACCCGAGAAGATGAAGCAGTACGACCGCGACGCGCAGGCGGTGGGCAACATCGTCCACCTCGAGCACTTCAACGTCGTCATCCCCGACCAGCGCCTCGCCACGCTGTTCTACGTGGTCGGCCTCGGCGGCACGCGCGACCCGTACATCTTCATGGGCCTGGAGAACATGTGGGTCAACTTCGGCCGCACGCAGGTGCACCTGCCGAGCCGCGGCAACCCGCCGACGCGCGCCGAGGTGGTGCGCGGCACCGCAGGCTTCGTGGTGCCGAACCTCGACGAGGCGGCGAAGCGCCTGGAGTACGCCGGCAGCGAGATGAAGCGGGTCGTTCCCGACAAGCAGACGAAGTTCTCCTGGAAGAGAGTCGGCGATGCGATCGAGGCTACGTGCCCGTGGGGTAATCGCGTCCGCCTGCACGCGCCGTCGGCCGAGTTCGGCCCGATCGACATCGGCCTGGTCTATGTCGACTTCGATGTGCCGGAAGGGACCGCAGACGGCATCGCCCGCTACTACAAGGAAGTGATGCGCGCGCCCGCGAAGCTGGAGGGGAAGAAGCGCGCGATCGTCGGCGTCGGCCGCAACCAGAGCCTGCGCTTCACCGAGACCTCCGCGCCGCAGCCCGAGTACGACAACCACCACATCCAGATCTACATCAACGATTTCGCCTCGCCGTACCACTGGCTGCTCGAGCGCAACCTGGTGACGATGGAGACCGACGCCAACGAGTGGCGCTTCCAGTGGATCGTCGACCCGAAGGACGGCAGGAAGCTGTTCCAGATCGAGCACGAGGTGCGCAGCATGAAGCACCGCCTGTTCAACCGCCCGCTGGTGAACCGCAACCACGGCATCACCAACATGACCTACGAGTACGGCACCGACGCTTTCCGGGGGCAGTTCTAGGGCTGTCATCCCCGCGAAAGCGGGGATCCATGGGCCCCCGCTTTCGCGGGGGCGACAACTACGTCGTCGTCCAGCTGCGCGAGCGGCTCACCGCGTCGCGCCAGCGCAGCATGCGCGCCTCGGCGTCCTTCCTCTCCATCTGCGGCAGGAAGCGCCGCTCCTCCTGCCACTTCGCCGCCAGCTCCTCGCGCGAGCCCCACAGGCTGGTGGTCAGGCCGGCGAGGTAGGCCGCGCCCAGCGCAGTCGTTTCGAGGATCTTCGGCCGCACCACCGGCACGCCGAGCAGGTCGGCCTGGAACTGCATCAGCAGGTCGTTCGCCGCCGCGCCGCCGTCGACGCGCAGCTCGGCCACCGGGCTGGCGGCGTCCTGCTGCATCGCCTCGAGCAGGTCGGCGCTCTGGAAGGCGATCGATTCCAATGCAGCGCGCGCCAAGTGCGCGCGTGACGTTCCGCGCGTGATGCCGACGATGGTGCCGCGCGCGTTGGCGTCCCAGTAGGGCGCGCCGAGGCCGGTGAAGGCGGGCACGATGTACACGTCGCCGCTGTCGAGGACGCTCGCCGCCAGCCGCTCGACTTCCTTCGACGAATTGAAGAAGCCCATCTCGTCGCGCAGCCACTGCACGACCGCGCCGCCGATGAACACGCTGCCCTCGAGCGCGAACTCCTTCGCCGGCTGCCCGGCGCAGGCGGTGGTCACCAGGCCGCTGGCCGAATCGATCGCCTGCGCGCCGGTGTGC
>DASUZH010000418.1:0-2223 GCA_036376975.1 Burkholderiales bacterium
TCATATAGGCCGGGCGGGCGTCCCTTCAGCCACTTCGCCGCGCGCAGCGCGCCGAGCGCATAGGTCATCCGGCTCTGCGAGCGCACCGTGACCTCCACGCGCTCGCCGGTGCCGGCGAAGATCACCGTGTGCTCGCCGACGATGTCGCCGCCGCGGATGGCGTGGAAGCCGATCTGCTTGCGCGGCCGCTCGCCGGTCTCGCCCCGCCGGCCGTGGACAAAGTCGTTGGTTTTCAAGGCCGCGGCGACCACCTCGCCCAGCTTGAGCGCGGTGCCGGAGGGCGCGTCGACCTTGTGCCGGTGGTGCGCCTCGATGATCTCGACGTCGAAGTCCTCGCCGAGGATCCTCGCCGCCGTCTCGGCCAGCTTGTACACGGCATTGACGCCGACGGCGAAGTTGGCCGCCATGACCAGCGGGATGCGCTTCGCCGCGTCGGCGATGCTCTTTTTCTGTGCATCCGAAAAGCCGGTGGTGCCGATCACCATGGCGCGGGCGTGCTTGAGGTGCGCGACGGTTCCCTCCGGGCGCGTGAAGTCGATGAGAACGTCGGCCAGCGCGACCATCCCGGCGTCGGAGGTCACTTTCGTCTTGCCGATTTCGGTGCCCACGACCGGACTGCCGGATACCTCCAGCGCCGCGGCGAGCTCGAGCTCGCGGTCGGCGAGCACCGCCTCGATCAGGGTGCGGCCCATGCGGCCGCCCGCGCCGGCGATGGCGACCTTCACTGCGCCTCCTTGTCCGGCTGCGCCTTCGCCGGCACCACGTCGCCCTCGACGCGCGTCAGCTTGCCGTCCGAGAAGTGCACCACCACCTTGCGCGTCTCGTGCCTGCCGTCGGGCGCCTTGCGCCAGTAGACGTAGTCCCAGCGGTCGGCGTGGAACAGGTCGGTGAGCAGCGGCGTGCCGAGCGTGATGCGCACCTGCTCCTTGCTCATGCCCGCCTTCAGCTGGGACACCATCTCCTGCGAGACGAAGTTGCCCTGCTGGATCTCGATCGTGTACGGCTTGAGGGCGCAGGCGGCGAGCGGCAAGGCGGCCAGCAGCGCCGAGGCGACAAGGGGCGGAAGCATGCGGAACATCCGCATATAATGACAGCCGATGAGCACAGTGCAAAGCCTGAAGGACATCGGTCTCAAGGCGACGCTGCCGAGACGCAAGATCCTGGAGCTGTTCGAGTCGAGCAAGGTGCGCCACCTCTCGGCGGAGGACGTCTACAAGGCGCTGATCGCCGAAGGCATCGACGTCGGCCTGGCCACCGTGTACCGCGTGCTGACGCAGTTCGAGCAGGCTGGCCTGCTGTCGCGGCAGAACTTCGAGGCCGGCAAGGCGGTGTTCGAGCTGAACCAGGGCGGCCACCACGACCACCTGGTGTGCCTGCAGTGCGGCCGCGTCGAGGAGTTCTACGACGGCGAGATCGAGAAGCGCCAGCACGAGGTCGCGCGCCAGCGCGGCTTCCAGCTGCACGGCCACTCGCTCGCGCTGTACGCGGACTGCGTCAAGAAGGACTGCCCGCACCGCGGGCGCTAGCCGTCCAGCAGCTCCGCGGCGTGCTTGCGCGCCGTCTTCTCGGCACCGCCGAGCATGCGCGCGAGCTCGGCGATCCTGGAGTCGCGGTCGAGCTGCTCCACCTTCACCTTCGTACCCGAGCGCTCGACGCGCCATTGACCGTTGCCGTTGGCGGCGACCTGCGGCAGGTGCGTGACGCAGAGCACCTGGCGCTCCTTGCCGAGGCGCTTGAGCGAGCGGCCGATGGTCTCGGCCACCGCGCCGCCGATGCCGCTGTCGACCTCGTCAAACACCAGCGTGCCGACCGGCGACTCCTTCGCCGCCACGAGCTGGATCGCCAGGCTGATGCGGGAGAGCTCGCCGCCGGAAGCGACCTTGGCGAGCGGCCGCAGCGGCAGGCTGGGATGCGAGGCGACCTCGAATTCGATTGCTTCGGCGCCCGCGGCCCCGGGTTCTTCGAGCTCTTTCAGGGAAACTGAGAAGCGCCCGCCAGCCATGGCGAGCTGCTGCATCGCCGCCGTCACCGCCTTGGAGAATTCCTCACCGCCCTTGCGCCGCCTGGCGGACAGTTTCTTCGCCGCGGCATCGTAGCGGCCGCGCGCCGCCGCCACCTCGCGGCGCAGCGCCTCGGGATCGACCGCCAGCTTGAGCTCGGCGAGGCGCGCCGAGACCTCGGCCAGCTTGGCCGGCAGCTCCTCGTGGCGCACGCGGTACTTGC
>DASUZH010000419.1:0-2068 GCA_036376975.1 Burkholderiales bacterium
ACGACCCGGCGCAGGTGGCGCGCGCCGAGCGCAAGGACGGCGCCTTCAAGGGCTGCGCGGAATATGTCTTCCGTCGAGACTGAGCTCGAGGTCCTCTACCGGATCGGCAACGCCCCGGTGCGCGAATACCCGTATCCGCACATCTACGTCTCCGAAATCTTCCCGGCGGACTTCTACGCCGAGCTGCGCCGCAACCTGCCCGCGCAGGCGGCGTTCAAGAGCCTCGGCGAGCTGGGGCGCACGACCAAGGACTATGCGGAGCGCGGCGTGCTGCCTCTCACCGCGGCGAACCTGGCGGCCCTGCCGCAGCCGCAGCGCGAGTTCTGGGGCCGGCTGTGGCAGTGGCTGCTCGGCCGCCGCTTTGGCGACACGATGATCGGCAAGTTCGCGCCCTGGCTGACGCATCGCTTCGGCGATCTGCGCAAGCTGCGCTTCGACCACGAGGCGCTGGTGGTCCGCGATCGCACGAACTACGCGCTCGGCCCGCACACCGATACGCCAAGCAAGGTGCTTTCGTTTCTGTTCTACCTGCCGGCGGACGCCTCCAGGGCACACCTCGGCACCTCGATCTATGTTCCGGTCGAGTCGGGCTTCGTCTGCAACGGCGGGCCGCATTACCCGTTCGACAGGTTCCAGCGCATGCGCACCATGCCCTACGTGCCGAACGCTCTGTTCGCGTTCATGAAGACGCCCAACTCCTTCCACGGCGTCGAACCGATCGCGGAGCCCGAGGTGCGCCGCGACCTGCTGCTCTACGACGTGCGGGTGATGCAGCCGACGGCGCAGAAGCCCGCGCCGCCCGCCGGCTCGTCGATCAAGTTCACCATGTGAGAAAGGAAGCAATGGAAACGCGCAAGCTGGGGCGCAGCCCCCTGGAGGTGCCGGCGCTCGGCCTCGGCCTGATGTCGATGTCGGGCGTGTACGGCAACGCCGACGACGCGCAGTCGATCGCGCTGATCCACCACGCCCTCGAGCGCGGCGTCACCTTCCTCGACTCGGCCGACATGTACGGCTGGGGCCACAACGAGGAGCTGCTCGGCAAGGCGTTGAAGGGAAAGCGCGACCAAGCCATCGTGGCGACGAAGTTCGGCCAGACGAAGAGCGCCGACGGCAAGCAGGGCGTCGACGGCAGCCCGGCCTACGTGCAAAAGGCCTGCGAGGCCAGCCTGAAGCGCCTCGGCATCGACGTCATCGACCTCTACTACCAGCACCGCGTCGACACCGCGACGCCGATCGAGGACACCGTCGGCGCGATGAAGCGCCTCGTCGAGCAGGGCAAGGTACGCGCGCTCGGCTTGTCGGAGGCCGCGCCCGACACCATCCGTCGCGCGCACAAGGTGCATCCCATCGCGGCGGTGCAGAACGAATATTCGCTGCTCTATCGGCAGGAAGGCGAGGAGACGCTGCGCGCGTGCCGCGAGCTCGGCATCTCGCTGGTCGCGTACGCGCCGCTCGGGCGCAGCATGCTGACCGGCACGGTGCAGGGCAAGGCCGACCTGCCGGAGGGCGACCGGCGCCTCGCCCACCCGCGCTTCCAGGGCGACTCGCTGGACAGGAACGTCTCCCTGGTGAAGCGGCTCGAGGCGATCGCGCGCGAGAAGAACTGCAGCACGCCGCAGCTCGCGCTCGCCTGGGTGCTGGCTCAGGGCAAGGACATCGTTCCGATCCCCGGGACGAAACGCAAGGAACGCTTCGACGAAAACCTTGCTGCCCTGCGGATCCAGCTTTCCGCGGAGGACGTGAAACGCATTTCCGAAGCCGCCCCCATAGGGGCGGGCGCAGGCACGCGCTACCCGGCCGACGCCATGAAGAGAGTCTACAAATAAAGGCGTACGACGCGGGGAGGTGGCTCCTCCTCGCGACCCTGTGGTCGCTGCAGTACCTGTTCCTGCGCCTTGCCGTGCCGGTGTTCGGCACGGCGGTGGCAGCCGAGGCGCGCGCGCTGTTCTCGACGCTGTTCCTCCTGCCCTGGATGCTGCTGGTGGCACGCCAGTCCGTCATGCCGCTCGCGCACTGGCGCGACCACCTGGCGGTGGGGCTGGTGAACAACGTGCTGCCCTTCGCCTGC
>DASUZH010000420.1:0-4727 GCA_036376975.1 Burkholderiales bacterium
CCAGGCCGAACGCCTCCTCGCCGAGGTCCTCGTAGCCGCAGCCACGCGTGTGCGGATAGCGCGCGGCGAGCGCCCTGGCCTTCTCCACCGTGCGGTTCACGATCACCAGCTGCGCCACCCCGGCCTCGCGCAGGGCGCCGACCACGCCGTACGCGGCGCCGCCCGCCCCCATCAGCAGGGCGCGGCCGCTGCGCAGGTCGAAATGCAGGTTGCGCTCGAGGTCGCGCACGAGGCCGATGCCGTCGGTGTTGTCGCCGAATACCGGCTCCTGGAATGCGAGGGTGTTCACCACCTCGGCTATGCGCGCCCGCTCGGTCGCGCGGCCGCAATACTGGAAGGCTTCGTGCTTGAACGGCAGCGTGACGTTGAGGCCCTTGCCGCCGGCGGCGCGGAACTCGTCCACCGCGCGGCGGAAGCCGTCGCGCGCCACTTCAATGCGGCGGTACTCGATGTCCTGCCCGGCCGCGCGCGCGAATTCCATGTGGATGAAGGGCGACTTCGAATGCGCCACCGGATGGCCGATGACCGCGTAGCGCTCGCTCATGGGTCCGCGTTACTCAGTCCAGATCTTGTCGCCCTGACCGAAGAACCAAGTGCGGGTGATCACCAGCAGGTCGGTGTCGCGGCGGATGTCGGCGGGGAACGCCGCGAACGGCGTCGCCATCTTCACGATGCGGAACGCGGCGGCATCGAGCACCTTCAGGCCCGAGGAGCGGTCGAGCTCGATCGACTCCACCGTACCGTCGGCGCGGATGGTCACCGTCAGCCTGAGGTTGCCATAGTGCTTGCCGCGCGCCTCGGCCGGGTAGTTGACGCTGCCGATGCGCTCGATCTTCATGCGCCAGTCTTCCTCGTACTGCGCGAAGCGGTACTCGGCGGCGCGGGCGCCGATGAACTTCTTGCGCGGGCGCTTCTGGTACTCCTCGATGTTGCGGCTGATCTCCGCCTGCAGGCGCATCGCGCGCAGCGACAGGTCGGCGAGGTCGCGCCCGCTCAGCTGCTCCGCCGGCTCCTGCGCCTTCTCCGGGCGGCGCGCCTCGGCCGGCACGCGGTTGGCCTGCTCGCGCGACTGCGCGAGCAGCCGCTGCTGCTGAGCCTCGAGCTGTTGCACGCGGCGCTGCGCGGCGGCGAGGTCTTTTCCCGGGTTGCGCGGCTCGATCACGGGCAGCGGGGTCTTGGCGCGGCGGTTGTCGTCGACGGTGCCGCCGCGGTCGAGATTGGCCTGCGCCAGCACCTCGGCCTGCACCGGCCGGTCGCGGCTCTTGGCGTTCACCAGCACGACCTCGAGCGGCTGCGGCGCCTTCCAGCGGATCGCGTCGGGAAACCGGAAGTGCACGGCGAGCGCCATCGCGTGCACCGCAATCGAGAGCCCGAACGCGGCGCCCAGCACCTGATCCCTGCGCTCGATTGTGAAGTACATTCTCACTTCAATACCACAAGCCTTTCATACTTTAGGCTTTTTGACCAGTATCCTCTGCCTCGCCGGCGGTCGGGTCGCCCTGCCCTAGTGTCTCACGGTAGACGCACGAGACAGTGCGTTCGAACAGGTCCATCTCCTTCAGTTCCAGGCGCACCCGGCTACCCGGCGGAAGCTCGGGCAACGAGGGCACGCGGACCACGAGCGGCACGGAGGCGAAGCGCACCAGGTTCTCGCGCAGCACGGTCGCCTCGACGTCGGTCATCCGCTCCTGCTGCAGCCAGCGCAGGCTCCAGTAGCTCTCCATCGCCCGCTGGTGCTCGTCGTAGCGCGCGTAGGTCACCTCGAACGCGCGCAGCGCGCCGAGCAGCGCATCGGAGTTGCGCGCGAACGGCGCCCGGCTGCCGCCGAGCGAGGCCGCCAGCTGCCACTGGTTGACCAGGTCGACATAGCGGCGCAGCGGCGAGGTCATCCAGGCGTAGCAGGACACGCCGAGCCCCTCGTGCGGCTCGGGATGGACCGACATGCGCACCTTGCCCACCGACTGCACGCGGTAGATCGCCGCGACGTCGCGCTCGGCGAGCAGCTCGCCCCAGCTCGAGTTGGCGAGGATCATCAGCTCGGCGACCAGCTTGTCGAGCGGCGCGCCGCGCTGGCGCGGCACGATGCGCACCCTGCCCGCCTCGACGTAGAACGTGTACTCCGGCGCGCCGCCGCCGGCGCTCGGCTTGCCGCGCCGCGCCTCGAGCGCGGTGGCGAGCCGCCAGAGCGAGCGCAGCTCGTCCTCGAACGGCAGGCCGGCGCGGCCGCCCGAGGCGAAAGCCTGGTTCAGCACTTCGTACTGCGCGTGGCGCAGGTTCGCCGCCATCGGCAGGCGCTCCAGCCGCGAATGGCGGCCGCGCACGCTGCCGTCTTCCTCCGACACGTCGAAGTACAGGGAAACCGCCGCCCGCTCCCCGCCGCTGTCGAGCGAGAAGCGTGCGATCACGTCATCCGGCAGCATCGTGTACTTGCGCCCCGGCATGTAGGCGGTGGACAACCGCTCGCGCGCGATCGCGTCGAGCGGCGAGCCGGGGGCGAAGCCAAGCGCCGGCGCGGCGATGTGGATGCCGACGCGCAGTTCGCCCGGTCGCAGCCGCTCGACGGAAAATGCGTCGTCGATCTCGGTGGTGCCGACGTCGTCGAGGCTGAACGCCGGCACTTTCGCCAGCGGCAGCTCCGCCGGCTGCGCCGGCACCTCGTGCGCCGGGAACTGCTCGCCGCGCGGAAAGAACTCCTGCAGGAAGCCCTGCAGATGGTATTCGTGGGCATCGGTGAGCACCCCGCAGCGCTCGAGCAGGCGCGCCGGCGCAAGCCCGGCTTCCTTGCACGCCTGCTCGAATGCCTTCGTCTCGGGCTTGTTGCGGTCGGGCGCGTAGAGCAGCTCGAGCTTGAGCGCGGCGATCTCGGGCGGGCAGTCGAAGCGCGCCAGGCGCTCGGCCCAGGCGGCGATCGATTCCTGGATGCGCTTCTTCTTCTCCAGCCCGGCGAGCGCTAGCTTGAGGGTCGCCTCGGGGGCCGGCTGGAAGCGGCCCTTGCCGCGGCGATAGAAGTACATCGGCGCCGCCTGCAGCTTCACCAGTACTCCGGCGGCCTCCACCGCGGTCGGCTCGCGGCCGACGTATTCGCGCGCGAGGTCCTGGAAGGCGAACTCGCGCGCGCCGCTGCATTCCCACAGGAACGCCGCGTCGAGCCCCGCCGCGAAAGCCTGCGCACCCGCCAGCAGCTCCGCGCCGCTCGGCCGCTCGAACTGCAGCAGCACGCTCGACGCCTTGATCTTCGAGCGGCGGCCGTGCGGGCTCTCGACCTGGAACGAAGCCGGCGCCTGGCCGAGCACCGCCCCGACCTTCAGGTCGCCGTCCTCCTCATAGAGAAGCTGCACGTGCGAACTCGAGAATGCGCGGCAGGTGCTCGGGGAAGCTCTGCAGGCTGTGGTCGCCGCCGGCCACCACGCGCTGCTCGCCGCCGGCGTAGCGCGCCACGGCCCGGCGGTAGTCGAGGACCTCGTCGCCGGTCTCCACGAGCAGCAGGTAGCGGCTGGGCGTGATGCGCGGCACGTAGAGCTTCTCCCACTCGCGCAGGTGCGCCTCGGTGAGCTCGTAGGGCTCGCCCGTATGCAGATTCTTCTGCGGGCCCAGATAGGCGCGCAGCCCGACGTGCGGGTCGATGGCGGGGTTGATCAGCACCGCGCGCGCGTCGTATTTCTCGGCCAGGTAGGTGGCGTAGAAGCCGCCGAGAGACGAACCGACGAAGGAGACGCCGCGCTTGCCTGCCGTCAGCTTCTCGATCGCGCGGATCGCGTCGGCGGCGAGCGGCGGCAGCGCCGGACAGGCGTATTCGCCGCCCAGCCCCTGCTCCTCCATATAGCGTCCCATCACCTGCGCCTTGTGCGACTGCGGGGAGGAATTGAAGCCGTGCAGGTAGAGGATCAAGCGGCGGCGCCCTGCGAAAGCCGCTCGAGCAGCCGCTTGTGGATCCCGCCAAAGCCGCCGTTGGACATGACCAGGATGTGATCGCCGCTGCGCGCCTCGGCGGCCACCGCCCCGATCAGCGCTTCCAGGTCGGGAAAGCATTTCGCGCGCGGGCCGAAGACCGCGGCGGCGTCCCAGCCCAGCCCCGCGCTGTAGACGTAGGAGCGGTCGGCCTGCGCCACGCTGCCGGGCAGCGCATCCTTCATGATGCCGCGCTTCATCGTGTTCGAGCGCGGCTCGAGCACGGCGAGGATGCGCGCCTTCCCCACCTTCTGCCGCAGCCCCTCCACGGTGGTGCGGATCGCCGTCGGGTGGTGGGCGAAGTCGTCGTAAACCGTGATGCCGTGCGCCCGGCCGCGGACCTCCATGCGCCGGCGCACCCCGGAGAAGGAGCCGAGCGATTCGATCGCCTCGGCGGGATCGACCCCCGCGTGGCGCGCGGCCGCCACGGCGGCGAGGGCGTTGAGCCGGTTGTGCGCGCCGAGCTGCTGCCAGCGTACCCGTCCGAGCGCCCTTCCCTGCCAGGCGATCTCGAAGCCTCCGGTTGCATCGGGCTCGCCGGCCTGCCACCCGTCGGCGACCCCGAAGCGCTCGATCGGGGTCCATGCTCCTTGTGTGAGTACCCGCTTCAGGGCTTCGTCCTGTCCGTTTGCAATGATCAGACCGGACTGCGGCACAATCCGCACGAAATGGTGAAATTGCCGCTCGATCGATGCAAGATCATCGAAGATGTCGGCATGATCCATCTCGAGATTGTTCAAGATTGCGGTGCGGGAACGGTAATGGACGAACTTGGATCG
>DASUZH010000421.1:0-5098 GCA_036376975.1 Burkholderiales bacterium
CGAGGCCGCCGAATTTCTTCGGGATGATCATCCCCAGGAAGCCCTTGTCCTTGATGAACTGCCACACGTGCGGCGGCAGGTCCTGCCGCTCGTGGGTGATTTCCCAGTCGTTGCACATCGCGCACAGCTCCTCGACCGGGCCGTCGAGGAACGCCTGCTCCTCGGCGCTCAGGCGCGGCGCGGGTACCGCGAGCAGCTTGTCCCATTCGGGCTTGCCGGAGAACAGGTCGCCGTCCCACCACACGGTGCCCGCGTCGATGGCTTCTTTCTCCGTCTGCGACATGTCCGGCAGGATCCGCCGGTACACCGCAAGAATGTTGTTGGTGAGGAGAGCGCGGCGCAGGAACGGCAGATTCAGAACCAGGGCGACGACGGCGAGGGGTGTGAAAAGAAGAACATTTCCTAGAAAACCAAAACCCGCGATCGCGCTCAACCACCAGGCCAGCAGGCCGACGGCGACGGTCCACACGATCAGCGGCAGCTGGAAGTAGGCGAGGACGAGGAAAGCGGCGAAGGCGCCGAGCAGGAGTGCGAGCACGGACATGGCGGTCTCCTTACGCGGCTTTGCGGACGGCGGATTTCAGCGGCGCGGCGAGGCCGGCGGCGAGGAACGCGGTGAGCCGGTCCTCGAGCAGCCGCGCGTCGTAGCGGTCCTCCGGCTTGCAGCCGGCGATGAGCTGCACCGAGTCGGTGGCGGCGAGGGTGTAGGACAGCGTGCCGAACATGAAGTGCATGCGCCACACCACCTCGTCGCGCGGCATGTTGGGCAGCGCGCGCTCCAGCGCGGCGCGGTAGCGCGCGGTGACCGGCACGTAGAGCTGGCCGATCAGCGCGCGGATCGGCTTCGACGGCTCGGTGTAGGTGCGGCCGAGCAGGCGGGTGAAGTTGCGCCCGCCGCCCTTGCTGTCCTCCAGCATGCGCAGGCTCTCGCCGATGAAGGCGCGGATGATCTGCTCGGGGTCGGCGGCGCGGCCGTCGGCCTCCAGCTTGTCGAGCGCGGCGACGCGCGCCGCGTTCATCGGGTCGAGGCGGCGGCGGAACACCGCCTCGATCAGCGCGTGCTTCGAGCCGAAGTGGTAGTTGACGGCGGCGAGGTTGACTCCCGCCTTGGCGGTGAGCAGCCGCATCGAGGCGCCCTCGAAGCCGTGCTGCATGAACAGCTCTTCGGCTGCGTCGAGGATACGGGTGCGGGTTTCGTGGGGCGGCTTGACGGCGCGGAGGGACATGGGAACTCCAGGACTGAATTCAAACGAACGTTTGAATGCTAGTCCCGCGCCCGCCCGGGCGTCAAGCGCTTTTTAGGGCAGGGGCTTTCCGGACACCGACAGGACCCGGCGCAGGAAGGCCTTCCTTGCCTCCTTGTCCGCGATCTCGTCGGCGAGCAGCAGGTAGAGCTCGCGCTCGTCGCGCGCCTTCATCGCGGCGCGCTTCACCAGGACGCGGGCGACGCCGCCCATGTGCTCGGCCAGGCGGCGCTCGGCCTTGTCCAGCACCTCGGCCGGAAAGCGGCTGATCGCCGCCGCGGTGGCCGGGTCGGTCGTCGTCCTGGGGCTGCTCGGCGGCTGCGTCGTCGGCCGCGAGTCTTCGGAGAAGGCCTTCTCGAACGCGGCGCGCGTCGCCGGGTTCTCGATCTCGAACGCGACCAGCGCCACCAGCTCGGGCTGGGTCTTCGCCTTCTTCGCCGCATTCTTCACCACCACCGGGGCGATGGGGCCGGCGTGCTGGGCGAGGGCGGTCTCCAGGCGCTTGAGCAGCGCGGGGTCGAACGCGAGCGAGGTCTTCGGCTGGACGACCTGGGTTTTCTCGTGCACCACGGGTTTCGCGGCAGCGGAAAGCAGCTTGGCGCGCCATTCGGCGACGCTCTGCGGCCGCTGGTCCTCGTGGGGCTGCAGCGCCCAGTCGATGGCCGAGAGGAACTCCGGGCGCCAGCGGCGATGGTCGCCGACGGTGAGCGCGCTCGGCATCTTGTCCTCGCGCACGCGCGCCGCGGCTTCGGTCGGCGGGCCGCCGGTGATCATCCAGTAGACCACGCCGGCGAGCGCGTAGAGGTCGCTCCAGGGGCCCTGGTTGCCCTGCGTGTGGTACTGCTCGAAGGGCGCGTAGCCCGGCGTGACCACCGCGGTGAGCTCGGTGTTGCGCTGGCGCGCCGAGCCGAAGTCGAGCAGCACGGGCGTGCCGTCGTCGCGCATGTAGATGTTGCCGGGCTTGATGTCGCGGTGAAGGTAGCCGGATCGGTGCACCACTTCGAGCCCGTCGAGCAGCGGGCCGAGGATCGCCGCCGCCTGCGCCTCGGCGACCGGCCGGCGCGCCTTGATCCACTCGCCGAGCGGCGCGCCCTCGACGAACTCCATCACCATGTAGGCCGAGCCGTTCGCCTCGAAGAAGCGCATCACCCGCACGATGTTCGGGTGGCGGAAGGAGGCGAGGGTGCGCGACTCGTCGAGGAAGCGCTGCTTGCCCCAGCCGAAGGTCTCGGCGGTCGACTCCGACGACGGCTTGATCGACTGGTCGGCGCCGCGCGACGCGATATCGCCCGGCAGGTACTCCTTCAGCGCGACCTTGAGGTGGAGGTTCGAGTCGGTGGCGAGGTAGGTCAGCCCGAAGCCGCCGATGCCGAGCAGCTTCTCGATGCGGTATTCCTGCAGGGCATAGCCCGCAGGTAGTGCGTTGGCCGACATGGGAAGGACAAGGATTATCCCCGCATTCAGCCTTTGTCGATGAGGCTGATGGCCTTCTCGAGGCTGCGCCGCATGCGGTTGAACGCCTGGCCGAGCTGCGACACCTCGTCCTTGCCCTTGTCCGGGAACTCGGCGCCCTCCAGGCGGCCCTTCGAGATGCGGTCGGCCGCCTCGGACAGCTGCGTGATCGGCTGCACGATCATCGCGGTCAGCATGATGTTGAGGATCACGAACAGCACTGCGAACACCACCGTCAGCGAGCTCATGAAGGTGACGAAGGCCTTGTTCGCGTTGCGGATCGGCAGGTCCATCGGCACCGACACGATCTGCGCGCCGATCACCTCGTTCAGCTTCCAGCCGAAGCCGTTGGCCGGGCCGTAGATCTTGACCATCGCCGTCGGCGCCATCTCGGCCGTGGTGTGGCACGACAGGCAGGCCGGGTCCTTGATCTGGAACGGCCGCGCCAGGTACAGCGAGCGGCCGGTCGGCGTCTCGCGCATGCCGGTGATCTCGGGCCGCGATGGGTCGGCGCGGAAGGCGTTGACGATGTCGGTCTCCCATTCGACCGCGCGGTTGCGCGGGTTGGTGGGGTTGAGCGCCGCTTCCTTGTACGTGTAGTCCGAGTACTTCTTGCGCAGCAGGTTCATGATCTCGGTGGCGCCGAACGCCGGCACGCTCTGCGGCAGGAACTTGTCCGGGTCGGAGACCAGGTTGGGCCGCACCTGGCCGACGGTGTAGCCGCGCATCGACAGCGCCGCCTCCATCATCACGCCCGCGTTGCGCAGCACCTCCGCTTGCGCGTTCCGGTGCAAAAGTTCGTAAGAGATGTAGCCGGTGACGCCGAGGCCGGCGATGAACACGACCAGCAGCACCAGGTTGAACTTCAGTCTCAGCCCCATGATTTTCCCCTTTGTCCCACCTGCCTATACGTCAGTCGCGCCCTGGCGGATGAGCTTACACTGATCGCATGACCGGCGGCTCCCTGGTCGGCCTGATCCTGCTGTCCATGGCGTGGTTGTTCTTCCTGCTCGGCGCCGTGACGAATGTCTCGGTCCTGCGCGCCGCCGCCCGGGCGAAGGAGGGCGATCCGGTTCCTTCCGGCATTCCGTTCATCCCGGGCGTCGCCGGCTCGCTGGCCGCATTTTTTACCATCCCCGCGCTCGCGGTCTACGGCGTGCAGGCGCCCTGGCCCTGGTTCTGGATCCTTCTCCCGCTGTTCCTGGATGTGTATTGTCTCGGCTGGGTTTTCGTTTTTCTCATAAGAACATTCGATGGCAAGCCGCGCTGACGCGGCCGCCGGCTGCCTGCTCGGCGCCGCACTGGGGGACGCCCGGGGACTGCCCTGGGAGGGGCTGTCGCGCCGGCGGCAGAAGCGCATGGCCGGCTACCTCGGCGAGTCCTCGCTGCTGGCCGACGGCCGCAACATGTTCTCGGACGACACCGACCACGCCTGCATGGTGGCGCAGGCGGTCGCGGTGTCGGCGGGCAGCCCGAAGCGCTTCGTCTCCAGCCTCGCCTGGCGCCTGCGCTTCTGGCTGCTCGGCCTGCCGGCGGGGGTCGGCTTCGCTACGTTGTGCGCGATCGTAAGACTGTGGCTCCTCGTCCCGCCGCAGTTCTCCGGCGTGCGCTCGGCGGGCAACGGCGCGGCGATGCGCAGCGCGCTGCTCGGCGTCTGCTTCTCGGAAAGCGACCCGCTGCTGGTGATGCACGTGGCGGCGAGCTCGGCGATGACGCACTCGGATCCGCGCGCGCAGTGCGGCGCGCTCGCGGTGGCGCTCGCCGCGCGCTCGGCGCTGCGCGGCGAGATCGCCGAGGAATACCTGTTCCACCTCGAGCGCTTCGCCGCGCCGTTCGGCGACGCCGGCAGGGAGATGGTCGAGCTCGCGCAGCGCGCCGCGGCGAGCGCCGCCGCCGGCGAGCAGACGGTGAGCTTCGCCGCCTCGATCGGCTGCGAGCGCGGGGTGAGCGGGTACATCTATCACTCGGTGCCGGTGGCGCTGCACGCCTGGCTGCGCAGCCCCGCCAACCTGGAGGCGGCGCTCGAGTCGGTCATCCCCTGCGGCGGCGACACCGATACCGTCGCCGCGATCACGGGCGCGATCGTCGGCGCCGGCGTCGGCCGCGCCGGCATCCCGGAGTCGCACCTCGCGCGCGTGTGGGACTGGCCGCGCGGCGTGGAGTGGATCGAGGAGGCGGCGCGCAACGCGCTCGCCGCCGCCGACACGCGCATCCCCAAGCCGTCGCTCTGGCTGCCGCCGCACAAGTGGCTGGCGAGAAACCTCGTCTTCCTCGGCGTCGTCCTCAGCCACGGCTTTCGCAGGCTGCTGCCGCCCTACTGATCCGGGCTAGAAGCGGAAGCCGAAGGTGATCTCTTGCGCCGTCAGCTTGCCGGTCTGGCCGCCGGTGATGCCGAAGGCGGC
>DASUZH010000422.1:0-6913 GCA_036376975.1 Burkholderiales bacterium
GTTCAGGATGCCGCCGCTGGGAGGCATCGGGGGCGGCGGGAAGGAAGCCTTGATCGTCCTTCCAATCTTCCTGGCAGTGATCTCGGTTGTGGCGGTCACCGGCGCAGTTGCCACCGCAATCAACAACGGAATCTGCAAGCACGGCTGATGGAAACCTACCTTCAGATCTTCGGTGTTGCCGCAGCCTTCCTCGCGCTGGAGCGTCTCCGGCCCGGCCGCGAGCTGCCGTACTCGCGCGGCTGGCCGGTGCGCGCCGCGCTGATGAACGCGGCCCAGCTCGGCATCGTGCTGCTCGGCGGCTACACATGGGCGAGGTGGCTGCAAGGGCCGTCGCTCTTCCGCCTCGACGGCGCAATGCCGGCGCTCGCGCAGGGCCTGGTCTGCTGGTTCGTAGGCACGTTCGGCTTCTACTGGTGGCACCGCGCGCGCCATGAGTCGGATCTGCTGTGGCGTTTGCACCAGATCCACCACAGCGCGAGCCGCATCGAGACGCTGACCTCGTTCTACAAGCATCCGCTCGAGATTGCGATCAACTCGGTGCTGTCGAGCGCGATCATCTTCGTGCTGCTCGGCGCGTCGGTCGAGGCGGCGCCCTGGTACAGCTTCTTCGCCGCGCTCGGCGAGTTCTACTACCACATGAATGTGCGCACGCCGCGCTGGACCGGCTGGTTCCTGCAGCGGCCCGAGCACCACTCGATCCATCACCAGCTCGGCGTGCATCGGCACAACTACGGCGACGTCACCTGGTGGGACCGGTTGTTCGGCACGTTCGAAGAGGCCGGGGACTTCGCGCCTCGCTGCGGCTACACGGGCGATCGCGAGCAGCGCCTGCTCGAGATGCTCGCCTTCCGGGACGTCAACAAGTCGTGGACAAGAAGGGTGCGCACATGAGCTCTCACCGGATCATGGGATTACCGCAGTTCGGCTTCGCCAATAGCATGGACGCCGCGGTCGACGAGGGATCGACCATGGGGGATGCGATGGCGCAAGTGAACGGCGCGCTGACGAAGCGCGAATCGGAAGTACTGCGCCTTCTGGCGCGCGGCCGCAGCTACAGCGAGATCGCCGTGCAGCTGGGCGTCTCGGTGAACACGGTCGCGACGCACATCAAGAAGCTGTACCTCAAGCTCGACGTGCACACCGCCGCCGCGGCGGTGATGCGCGGCGTCGAGCTGCGCCTACTTGGGAGGGGCGGATGATCATGTTCCGTGCAGGCTTGCTTTGCCTGGCGCTCGCTACCGCATCGGGCTGCTCGATGCGCGAGTACGCGCTGCGCTCGGTGGGCGACGCGCTCGCCGGCGGCGGCGACACCTACGCTTCCGACGACGACCTCGAGCTGATCGGCGCGGCGACGCCGTTCGGGCTGAAGACCATCGAGACGCTGCTTGCCGAGATTCCCGACCACGCCGGGCTGCTGCTCGCCGCGACGCGCGGCTTCACGCAGTACGCCTATGTATATGTGCAGGCGCCCGCCGAGGAGCTGGAGGAGCGCGACGTGGCCGCGGCCTACGCGCAGTTCGAGCGCGCGCGCCGCCTCTATGTCCGGGCGCGCGAGTACGGCCGGCGCGGCCTGAAGCAGCAGCCGGACAACGTCGCGCTGCTCTACTGGACTGCGGCCGCTTCCGCAGCCGCCATCTCGCTGTCGAAGGACCGGCCCGACGAGCTCGCCGGGCTGCCCGAGATGGACAAGCTGATCCGCCGCGCCGAGAAGCTCGACGCCGACTTCGACCGCGGCACGCTGCACAGCTTCCTCATCAGCTACGAGATGAGCCGGCCCGGCGCGGGGGCGGACGCGGAGAAGATCTCGCGGGCGCACTTCGCGCGCGCGGTCGAGCTCTCATCCGGCCGCCATGCTGGCCCGTATGTCTCGCTGGCGGAAGCGGTGAGCGTCGAGAAGCGCGACCGCCGCGAGTTCGAGGCCCTGCTCAAGCAGGCGATGCAGGTCGACCCCGCGGCGCAGCCCGAATGGCGCCTCGCCAACCTCGTCATGCAGAAGCGCGCGCGCCGCCTGCTCGCCCGCGCCGACGAGCTCTTCCCGGAGTGAACATGAAGATCCTTCTCGTGGCTTTGTCGTTGTGGGCGGCGAATGCCGCCGCGCAGGCGCCCCTCAAGATGGCGACCATCGCGCCGAAGGGCTCGATCTACCACCGCTCGCTGCTCGAGATGGGCGAGGCCTACCGCCGCGCGAGCGGGCCGCAGGCGCGCGTCATCGTCTACCCGGACAGCATCCAGGGCACCGAGGCCGACACCGTGCGGCGCATGCGCGTCGGCCAGCTCGACGCCTCGATGCTCACCGTGGTCGGCCTGACCGAGATCGACCCGTCGGTCGCCGCGCTGCAGTACATGCCGCTGATGTTCCGCTCCTGGGACGAGCTCGACCATGTGCGCGACAGGCTGCGCCCGGAGCTCGAGGCCAAGCTCGCCGCCAAGGGCTTCGTGGTGCTGGTCTGGGGCGAGGGCGGCTGGGTGCAGTTCTTCACCCGGGATCCGATCACGCGCCCGGAGGAATTCAGGAAGGGCAAGATCTTCGCCTGGTCGGGCGACGTGGTGCAGGCGAGCGTGATGAAGTCGCTCGGCTACCAGCCGGTGGCGATCCCGCTCGCCGACCTGCTGCCCGCGATCGAGACCGGCATGACCGACATCGTGCCGGTGGCGCCGCTGTGGTCGCTGGTCGGCCAGTTCGACCGCACCCTGCGCTACATGGTGCGCATCAACTGGGTGCCGATCGTCGGCGCGACGGTGATGCGCAAGCAGACCTTCGATGCGCTCAAGCCCGAGGCGCGCGCCGCGCTGATCGCCGCCGCGCGCAAGGCCGAGGCCGAGATGCGCGCCCACCGCGCCGTGCAGGACGAGGAGTCGATCAAGGCAATGGAGAAGCGCGGCCTCAAGGTGCAGGAGCTCACGCCCGAGCTGGAGAAGCTCTGGCGCGCCGAGGCCGAGCGCGCCTGGCCGCTGGTGCGCGGCCCGATGGTGCCGGCCGACACCTTCGACCGCGTGCGCGCGATCCTCGCCGAGCACCGGAGCGCCGCCAAATGAGCGCCGTGCTCGCCGCCCACGCGATGCCGGTCGCGCCGGCGAGCGGCGCCCTGCGCCGCCTCGAGAATGGCGCGCTCGCCGCCGTGTTCGCCATCACGATCGCGCTGCCGCTGGTGGAGATGGCGCTGCGCGCCTCGCTCGGCGTCGGCATCCAGGGCATCGGCGCTCTGGTGCAGCACGCCACGCTGCTCCTCGGCATGCTCGGCGCGGCGGCCGCGGCGCGCGACGGCCGGCTGCTCACGCTGGCGGTGTCCGGCTTCATCAAGGGCCGCGCCGCCGAGGCGGCGCACCTGGCCGGCCGCGCGATCGCCGCGGCGGTCGCCTTCCTCCTGCTGTGGTCGTCGATCGAATTCGTCGCCGCCGAATACCGCGGCGGGGCAAAGCTGGTCTATTCGGTGCCGACCTGGGTGGCGCAGCTGCCGCTGCCGCTCGGCTACGGGCTGATCGGACTGCGCCTGCTGCGCCAGGCTTCGCCGCGCTGGCAGGGGCAGCTCGGCGCCGCGCTCTTCGTCGCCGCGCTGGTCGCCTGGCTCAAGCTCGCCGCGCCCGACGCCGCCGCGGTCGCGGTGCCGGCCGTCGTCGTACTGCTTGCCGCTGCGTTACTGGGCGCGCCGCTGTTCGCGCTGATCGGCGGCGCGGCGCTTTTTCTCCTCGTCTCGCAGGGCGTGCCCGCCGCCGCGGTCGCGGTCGACCACTACAGCCTGGTGGTGAATCCGTCGCTGCCGGCGATCCCGATGTTCACGCTCGCCGGCTACCTGCTCGCCGAAAGCGGCGCGCCGCGGCGCCTGATCGAGGTGTTCGACGCGTTGTTCGGGCGCTTCCGCGGCGGCGCGGCAGTCGCCACCGTGCTCGCCTGCACCTTCTTCACCAGCTTCACCGGCGCCTCCGGCGTCACCGTGCTCGCGCTCGGCGGGCTCGCGATGCCGCTCCTCCTCTCGACGGGTTATCGCGAGCGCAACGCGCTCGGCCTGGTGACCGCCGCGGGGCTGCCGGGAACCCTGCTGATGCCGGCGCTGCCGCTCATCCTCTACGCCATCATCGCCGGGGTCAGCATCGAGGCCATGTTCCTCGCCGGCGCGCTGCCCGCGCTGCTGATGGCGGCGATCGTGGCCGCGTACGGCGTCTGGCGGCAGCCGGCGCGCGTCGGGCCGGCGCCGAAGTTCGACGGGATACGCGTGCGCAAGGCGCTGGCGGATGCCAAGTGGGAGCTGAGCGTCCCGGTGGTGCCCATCGCCGCGCTCTCGAGCGGTCTGGCCACGCCCATGGAATCGGCGGCGCTGACTGCTCTCTACGTCCTGTTCGTCACTGCGGTGGTGCACCGCGACCTGCACATTACCCGCGACGTGCCGAGGGTTATGGCCGAGTGCGGGCTGATCATCGGCGGCATCCTGCTGATCATGGGGCTCGCCCTCGGGCTGACCGACTATCTCGTTGATGCTGAAGTACCTGCGCGCCTGGTGGCCTGGGCCAAGGAGTCGATCGGCAGCCGCATCGCCTTCCTGCTCGCGCTGAACCTGGTCCTGCTGCTGGCCGGCTGCGTGATCGAGATCTACCCGGCGATCATGGTGCTGGTGCCGATCGTCAGCCATGTCGGCGCGGCGTTCGGCATCGACCCGTTGCACCTGGGGATCATATTCCTCGCTAACATGGAGTTGGGGTATCTCACGCCGCTCGTCGGGTTGAACCTGTTCTTCGCGTCCTACCGCTTCGGCAAGCCGGTAGGCGAGGTTTTCCGGGCGGTGTTGCCGCTGTTTTGCGCGCTCGCTTTAGGGGTGCTCTTGATAACGTATATCCCCTGGCTGAGCACGTTCCTGCCCGCATTGCGGGGCTGAGAGAGAGGAGGGTGCATGTCAACGCTAGAGAAAATCCGTGTCGTCCAGGACAACGGCCCCAAGGCGCCGCGGCGCGTAGTCGCACCACCGGCGCGCGCAAGCGATACGCCGTATCGCGCATACAAGCCGCGGCCCTTCACGCGCGAAGAGCGCGACAACACCACGATCCTGTTCGGCGGCCTGCACTGGCGCGCCGAGCGCCTGATCCAGGGCGCGATGGAGAGCCTCGGCTACCGCACGCAGGTGCTGCCGACCGCGAGCCGCGATGACCTGCTCACCGGGCGCGAAGTGGCCGACATCGGGCAGTGCTGCCCGACCAGCTTCACCACCGGCAACCTCGCCAACTACCTGAAGAAGGAAGCGCAGCGCCTCGGCGCGGAGGAGGTGTCGCAGAAATTCGTCTACGTCACTGCCGGCGCCTGCGGCGCCTGCCGCTTCGGCCAGTACCACCAGAGCTACGAGCTCGCGCTGCGCAACGTCGGCCTCGACTCGTTCCGCATGTTCCTGCTCGGCCAGGAGTCGCTCGACCAGGGACCGGCCGCCGGCGGCGGCCTCGAGCTCAACCTGCCGTTCACGCTCGGCGCGGTGTGGGCGATCGTGCTCGCCGACGCGGTGCAGGACATGGAGTACCAGATCCGTCCGTATGAAGTGAAGGCGGGCGAGACCGCGCGCGTCACCAAGGAGAGCGTGGAGTACCTGTACGAGGTGTTCCGCAACCGGCCGCGTCGCGGCGAGAAGTGGGGCGCGCTCGCCTGGCACGTCGCCACGCCTTATTTCGTCGACGCGATGAAGGAAGTGCGCCGGCGCTTCGACGCGGTCGAGGTCGACCGCCTGCGCGTCAAGCCGCTGGTCAAGATCACCGGCGAGTTCTACCTCCAGACAGTCGAAGGCGACCCGAACTACAACATCCACCGCTGGCTGGAGAGCGAGGGCGCGGAGGTGTACCCGGCGGCGATCACCATCTGGCTCGACTACCTGATGCGCCACGGCGGCCAGGAGATCGAGGACCACATCGGCGTCGACCGCAGCGCGCGGCTCAAGCTCGGCGCGGTGCGCGCCGGCCAGGGGCTGCTGCGCTGGACCTATGCGCGCATGCGGCGCGCGCTTGCCGGCGTGCCGCACGAGCTGCCCGACCAGTACGAGCTGCGCGAGCTGGCGAAGCCGTACTTCCACAGCCGCCTGAACGGCGGCGAGGGCGACATGCTGGTCGGCAAGGCGCTGTGGGCCTACCACAAGAAGAAGGCGCACATGATCTGCGAGCTGTCGCCCTACTCGTGCATGCCGAACACCATGAGCATCGGCGCGATGTCCGGCGTGATCGGCAAGTACCCGGACCTGCTCTACGCGCCGCTCGAGATCAAGGGCGACGCCGAGGTGCACGCGCTGTCGCGCTGCCAGATGATCCTCACCGAGGCGAAGAAGCGGGCGCAGAAGGAATACGAGCAGGTCCTCGAGCAGACCGGCATGAGCGCGGAGAAACTCAGGGAGAAGGAAACGCCCGAGATGAGAAAGGCCACGTACCGCGTGCCGCGCCACGGCGCCGCGGGGACCGCCGCCAACTACGCGTTGCACCTCGCCCAATGCTGATCGTCGGCCTGGACGTGGGCTCCACCACCGTCAAGGCCGCGGTGGTCGAGAACGGCGAGGTGAAGTGGCAGGACTACAAGCGCCACAACACCAAGCAGGCCGAGATGGTGCTCGAGTTCCTCGGCCGCATCGAGGCCGAGTGCGGCCTGAGCGCGGGCCGTGACCGCATCTTCCTCACCGGCTCGGGCGCAGGGCTGCTCGCGCCGCTGCTCGGCGGCAAGATGGTGCAGGAAGTGGTGGCGGTGTCGGCGGCGGTGGAGAAGCTGCACCCCGACGTCAACTTCGTCTCCGAGATCGGCGGCGAGGACATGAAGACGCTGTTCTTCACGCCGAGCGGCGACGGCAAGTCGAAGCAGGTCTACATGCAGTCGGCGTGCAGCGGCGGCACCGGCACCTTCGTCGAGAAGACCGCGCGCAAGCTGCAGATCACCCCCGAGCAGCTGGCGCAGGCCGGCTAC
>DASUZH010000423.1:0-2476 GCA_036376975.1 Burkholderiales bacterium
GGCAGCGTTTCGGCCAGCATCCGCGACCGCGCCGACCCGGCCCTGGTGCTCGGCGACCGCGTCGAGCAGCTCTACAGCCAGATGTGGCTGGGCATCCTGATGACCTTCGCCATCGGCGCGATCGCCACTTTCGAGCTGTGGGAGCTGCGCCTGCGCGAGCTGGTGCTGTTCTGGTGGGGCATCGTGCTGTTCATCACCGCCTCCAGCGCCGGCCTGGTGATCGCCTACCGGCGCGCGTCCGACCGCGCCAGCAACCCCGAGCAGTGGCTGCGCTGGCTCGGCATCGCGGCGCTCGCCAACGGCGCCAACTGGGGCTTCGCCGGCGCGGTGTTCTTTCCCTCGCACGCCGACGAGCAGCAGGTGTTCCTCGCCTTCCTGCTCGCCGGCATGATGTCGGCCGGCATCCCGGTGTACGCCGCCTCGTGGCCGGTCTTCGCGGTGTACGCGGCGGGCATCGTGGCGCCGTTCACCTACGTGCTCGCCACTTTCGGCAACCGCCTGTTCACCGAGCTCGCGCTGCTGGTGCCGATGTTCTACGCCATCAACGTCGCCATCGCCTATCGCCTGAGCGACGTGTTCCAGTCGGGCTACCGCCTGCGCCGCGCCTACGGCCGCTTGACCGAGGACTACAGCGTGCTCAACCAGCGCCTGGAGCGCCAGCTGGTCGAGCTGGAAGGGGCGCGCCGCCAGGTCGAGGCGAGCGGCCGCAAGCTGGCGCTGTTCGCCGAGCGCGCGCCGATCGCGGTGCTCGAGCTGGACGTCGAGGGACGCGTCACCGAGGCGAACCCCGCCGCCGAGCTGCTGTTCGGCTATGCCTCGGCCGAGCTGGTCGGCGGCTCCGCCAAGCGCCTGGTGCGGCCCGAGTACCACGACGAGTTCGACCAGCGGTGGACCCAGATCATGCAGTCGCGCGAGCCGGTGGCGGCGATCACCGTGCGCAACCCGCGGCGCGACGGCCAGGACCTGATCTGCGAATGGGCGGTGACCCCGCTGGTCAACCCGCAGGGCACCGTGATCTCGGTGATCGCGCAGGGGCAGGACGTCACCCAGCAGCTCGAGGCCGAGCGCATGAAGAAGGAGTTCACCTCGACTCTCAGCCACGAGCTGCGCACGCCGCTCACCTCGATCATCGGCTCGCTGCAGCTGATCAACTCCGGCGTGATGGGCGAAGTCGACAAGGACGTCGCCGAGCTGACCGTGGTCGCCGAGCGCAACGGCCAGCGGCTGCTCGACCTGATCAACGACATCCTGGACATCGAGAAGATCGAGTCGGGCAAGCTGACCATGGCGTCCGAGGTGCTCGCCATGGAAGACCTGGTGCGCGAGGCGATGCTGCTGAACAAGGCGTTCGGCGAGCGCTTCAAGGTGCGCTTCGAGGCGCACGGCGACCTCGGCGGCAGCCGGGTGCTCGCCGACCGCAAGCGCCTGCTGCAGATCATGACCAACCTGCTGTCCAACGCCGCCAAGTTCTCGCCGGAGGGGGCCAGCGTCGACATCGCGATGAGCACCGACGGCTGGGCGATCCGGGTGGCGGTGCAGGACCGCGGTCCCGGCATTCCGGAGGCCTTCCGCGGCCGCATCTTCGGCCGCTTCGCGCAGGCCGACTCGACCGCGTCGCGGCAGAAAGGCGGCACCGGCCTCGGCCTCGCCATCTGCAAGCGGCTGGTCGAGCTGATGCAGGGCCACATCGGCTTCGAGGACCGCGAGGGCGGCGGCACCAGCTTCTGGTTCGAGCTGCCCCGCCACGAACAAAACAAATAAGAGGAAGCGCGATGCCCGCCACACCGCTCAGCCGCATCTGCTACGTCGAGGACGACGAGGACATCCAGCGCATCGTGCGCATGACCCTCGAGCGGGTCGGCAAGATGACCGTCGAGGTGGTCGGCGACCCGACCCTGGCGATCGAAGCCATGACCGCGTTCAAGCCGGACCTGGTAATGCTCGACTGGATGATGCCGAAGATGGACGGCCCCACCCTGTTCCGCCAGATGAAGCTGCGCCCCGAGACCAGCGCGCTGCCGGTGGTGTTCATCACCGCCAAGGCGTCGCAGCACGACCTCGACGAGCTGCTCAAGCTGGGCGCCGCCGGCGCCATTTCCAAGCCGTTCGCGCCGAAAGACCTGCCCGACCAGCTGCGGGCAATATGGGCAAAACTCCCTTAGGGAGTTTCTACTGCTGGTAGAAGTTGCGGGACAGGAAGCCGATCACTTCATCGGCGTTGCGGAAGCGGGCGTCGCGGTCCTTCTCGATCAGCTTGTCCATCAGACGCTGGTAGCGGGCGAACTGGTCGGGTAGCAGCGGCGGCGGCGTGTTCAGGTGGTGCAGCGCCACTTCCACCGCGGTATCGCCCTCGAACAGGTGACGCCCGGTGAGCATCTGGAACAGCAGCACGCCGGCGCTGTAGATGTCGGTGCGCAGGTCGAGCGCCCTGCCCTGCACCTGCTCGGGGCTCATGTAGCGCGGCGTGCCGAGGATC
>DASUZH010000424.1:0-4227 GCA_036376975.1 Burkholderiales bacterium
GTGGCCGTGGTGGTGGCCGTGCCCCTTGCCCGGATGCGACTCGGGCTCCTTGTCCAGACTCTCTCCCCCGGGCCCGTCGGTGTAGTCGCGCGGCGCGCGTGCGCGCTCCTGCTCGACGCCTCGCTCATCCCAATCGCAGACGCCGTCCGGGAACACCGCGCTTAGCCGCGCGAGATGCTCCGTGCTCAACACCACCGGCGAATAGTCGGCGGAGTTGAGCGGCTTGAGGCGGCACTTCAGGATGTTCTCCGACAGCGCGCCGCCCGCGACCTGGCGCGGCGAGGCGCTCACCTTGTAGCGCGCAACCTTGCTCTCGCACAACGCCAGGTTGAATTCGCGGCCGGTGGGGTTCTCGGCGCTGACCGGCACGATGCAGAAGTCGACCACGCCCGCCGGCTTGGCGCTGCGCACTTTCCTCTCGATCGAGCGGCGGCTGGTGTCGGCGATCAGGTTGGTGAGCCACTGGTCCATCGTGACGAAGGCCTCCAGCGTGAGCTCCGATCCCGGCCCGGTGCCGGGCGGCAGCAGCCCGGTGCTGAAGCGCCAGATGACCTGGTTGTCGTGGTCGCCGTACTCGCGGTCGAGGCGCTCGCGGATCGAGAACGTGCGGTACTGGTGGTGGATGCCCTGGTCGTCCCAGCCGCGCAGGTCGATGACCGCAGTCTTGGCGTACTGCCGGCCGCTCAGCACGATGCCCGCCTGGTAGGCGATCTCCAGGGCGCGCCGGTCCGCGACCGTGCGGGCGGTGGAGAAATTGGAGTCCTTGTCGGTGCCGCCGATGATCTCGTTGAGCTTGACGAACTCCTCGGCGCTGATCGCGCCCGACAGCAGCGCCTTCAGGCCGTACTGGATGCCGACGTTGTCACGCGTGTCGCGCGCGCGCTGGTCCGTCGTGTCCCCGAGCGACAGGTCGTTCGAGGTGCGGCCGAAGATCGACGCCGCCCAGTCCCACGCACTGCAGCGGGCGCCTTGAGGATTGTTGACCGGGTCGTACACCTGGCTCGCCAGCAGCTGGCAGTTGTTGGTCTGCGTGCTCGACTGGCCGATGGCGCCCGCGCTGCTGGTCACGCTGCGCGCGAAGTAGTTGCCGACCTTGCCGTTGCTGCCGAAGGAGTTGTACCAGGCATGGCAGCCGTTCTGGTCGAGGTGGCCGTTGATCGCAGTCTTCTTGAGGTTGTTCGCCGCCTGCGCCGGCCCGCCGTCCGACCACCCCATCTTGACGTAGGCCTCGGCGAGCAGCACGCAGTCGCCGACCTCCATGCCGGTGGTCTCCAAGTCAGGGTATGCGCAGGAGATGGTGATGCCGTCGAGGTTGCCCGGCATGATCGAGGCGTTCATGTTGGAGTTGATCGAGCCGCCGGAGCAGCCGCTGCCCATGGTGAATTTCACCGGGCCGTATTTGTCGCCGACGTGCTCCTTCATCATCATCACCGTCTCCGACATGCTCACCCGGTTCGAGTTGAGCGACGAGTCGGTCATGCTGTTCTGCGCCACCAGGTAGCCGCGCGTGAGCGCCATCTCGCTGGTCCAGCTCGAGGTGCTGCGCGCCTGGCGGCGCGGCTGGCCGGTCGCGGCGCCGAATTGGTAGAGGATCTTGCCGTTCCATTGCGCCTGCGGGGCGGTGCCGTCGACCCACGGCTTGGTGGGGTCGAACAGCACGGCGATGTCGTAGATGCCGCGGTTCATGGTGCCGCGCTCGACGCGCACGATGAAGGGCACGCCGGTGAGCGTGGTCGCCATGTCCGCGGGGGCGGGGCCCGGCGTGTACGGCTTGAAGCACGGGTTGGCCGGCGGGTTGTTCGCGTCGGGCAGGGTAAGGCTGCAGCCGCCGGCGCCGCCGGCGGTCTGGGTCGAGCGGTAGTAGAGCTTCTGCTCGGCGGCGATGTTGCATTCAGGGCCGGTTGCGAAGGTCGACAAGCCGCTCTGATTCGTCGCCGGCGAGGTGGCCGTCGCCGGTTGCGGCGTCGGGGTGGCGCAGAAGTAGGGCACGATCTGCGGCCCGGACAGCACCGGCCCGCCGCCGGGATGGTTGGTGACGGTCAGGCGAACCTTGTTCGCGCCGCGCGCCTTGGCGGAAAGCTCGTTGCGTCCCACCACCAGGCCGGCTACCAGGCCGCGCAGGTTGCGGGTGCCGGGCACGACCTGGAAAGCGGAGGTGATGTCGTCGCCGTTCAGCTCGATCTCTACGCGCGAGGCGCGCCTGGGCACGCGCACTTCGACCAGGGCGTCGCCGCCGCTGATCAGGTCGGCGCGGTTCGAGAGCGTAACGATTTCGAGATCGTCATCGTCATCGTGCGCTGCAACAGACAGCGGCGCGGCGGCGATAGCCGTCAGAAGGACAAAGGGAATGTGCCGGCGGATACCCATGGAGCTCTCCTCTCAAAGGCTGCTGGGTGTTATCCGTCCACCATAGCTTTCGCTTTCGCGGCCGCGCTTGAACGTACTTGCTGCGTCACGTAGGCTTTTCGCATGCAGGCCGCGCAGGTTCCTGCGTACGGGGCGCTCGCTGCCCTGATGAAGGACAACCACTACTGGTTCGGTCCTTGCGGCTTCCTGTTTACCAGCCCCTGGGTCGTCACCCCTCACACCGTGCGGCACGCGGCCGTCGTCCTGCTGACGGCGAGCGGCGAGCCGGTCGAGGTGATGGCGGGCGGGGAGGTGGTGCGCGCGGCGGCGGTCGGCATCGCGCCGCTCACGCCGCGCGGACTGAGCGCGAGGGACGTCGGGCTGGTCAGCCTGCACGTGTTCCCGCCGCATCCGCTGTATCGCGCTTTCCAGCGCATCGGCGCGCCCGGCGTCGCCGCGCTCGAGCGCTCGCGCTTTGCCGAGTTCGACCGCGACCTGGTGCGCGCGTACGAGGGCCGTCTCGCGCTGCGCGAGGCGCAGCGCCTGTTCGAGGATCTGCTCGGGGTGGCGGTGCAGCAGCTGCCGGGCGCGGCGCGCATCGACTGCGCGGCCGGCCGCCTGCACGAGCTGCTGCGCGAGAAGCCGGCCTGCTCGCTGCCGGAGCTGGCTAGCGAGCTGCGCCTGTCCTACACCGGCACCTCGCACTACTTCTCGCGCGAGGTCGGGCTACCCCTGCGCAGCTACCAGCTTTGGTTGAAGTACATGAAGGCCTCGGAGCTGCGCCTGAAGGGCGGCACGCTGACCGAGATCGCGCACGCGGCGGGGTTCGCCGATTCCTCGCACCTTTGCCGCAGCTGGCAGGCGAGCTACGGCCTGTCGCCGTCCTACGCGCGGGATGCGAGCCGGGTGAGGATCCTCGCCTAGGCTAGTGGCGCAGGACCAGCGCGACGTAGATCGCGGCCGGGACGAACAGGGCGACCCACACCGCAACCAGGCCGACCGGCTCCGCCAGCGTGCCGCCCCAGCTGAGCAGCGTGAGCGGCGGGATGCCGGCGAGCAGGGCGCAGAGCAGCCCGATGATCGCCACCGGCACCATCGCCAGCGTGGCGACGACGGCCGAGATGACCGCCAGCTGCCCGATCGTGCTGGATGGCCCCCGGTCGCCCGAGGGCCATTTGTCGGCGGTCAGAGCGGCTTGATGTTCGCCGCCGCCGGGCCCTTCTGGCCGTCCTTCACCTCGAACGAGACCTTCTGCCCCTCCTTCAGCGACTTGTAGCCGTCCATCATGATCGAGCTGTGATGGGCGAACAGGTCCTTGCCGCCGTCGTCCGGGGTGATGAAGCCGAAACCCTTCGAGTCGTTGAACCACTTTACGGTGCCGTTTGGCATTGCATTACTCCCTACTCTTGCTGCGCGGCGAAACCGGGCCGCGCGAACGGGCATGACGATCAAGGCGGGGGAATGAACGGCCACTTCGGCACCGCTTGCGCGGCGGGTAGGGACTGCGCACTTCACTGCTTGACGGTTCCTGCGGCGACGACTCTACCACAGGGGGTGCTTCAGCGCTTGAGGCCGACCACCGCCTCGATCTCCACTTTCATTCCCGGAATCGCCAGCTCGCTGATGCCGATCAGCGTGCTGGCGGGCCGCGCGTTGCCGAAGAACTCCTTGCGCACCGGGTTGATCTTGCTGCGGTCGTCGACGTCCAGCAGGTAGACGGTCACCTTCAGGATGTCGGCGAAGCTCGCGCCCGCGGCATCGAGCACGAGCTTCATGTTGCGGAACACCTGCCGCGTCTGCTCGGCGACGTCGTCGCCGCCCACCACCTTGCCGCTCTTGTCGGTGGGCGGGATGCCGGCGATGAACAGCAGGTCGCCGAAC
>DASUZH010000425.1:0-3439 GCA_036376975.1 Burkholderiales bacterium
CGAAGCGGGCGGCTTCCTCGGCCTGGCGGCGCCCGCCGGGACGCCGCCGGCGGTCATCCAGGCGCTGAACGCCGCCGCGCAGAAGAGCCTGGCGCTGCCCGAAGTGCGCGATCGCCTGTTGGGGCTCGCCAGCCCGCCGGCAGGCGGCACGCCCGAGCAGTTCGCGAGCCACATCCAGCGCGAGATCGACAAGTGGGCGCGCGTGATCCGCGCGGCCAACATCAAAGCGGAATAGCTAGCGCGCCAGGTAGCCCGAGTCGACCGGCAGCACGATACCGGTGACGCAGCGCGCCGCCGGGCTGGCGAGGAACAGAATGGCGGCGGCGACGTCGTCGACCTCGGGCAGCACGCCGAGCGGCGTGTGCGCCTCGACCTTCTCCAGCACGTCGGGGTTGTTGAAGATCTGCGCGGTGAAGTCGGTGTTGACGAAAGTCGGCGCCACCGCGTTCACGCGGATGCGGTCGGCGGCCCATTCCAGGGCGAGCGCGCGCGTCAGGTTGACCACGCCGCCCTTGGAGGCCTGGTAGGACGAGTTCGGGAAGATGCCGCCCGACAGGCCCATGATCGAGGCCAGGTTGACGATCGCGCCGCCCGGCGGCGCGTCGGACCGAGGCTTGCGCATGTGGCGCGCGGCGACGCGCGAGCAGAGGAACAGCGCGGTCAGGTTGAGGTCGACCACCTTCTTCCAGTCGGCGAGCGGCACCTCGGTGGCGGGCTTGCGGATCGCCATGCCGGCGTTGTTGACCAGGATGTCGATCGAGCCGAGCTCGCCGGCCACCTGCTCGAACGCCGCTTCGACCGCTTTCTCGTCGGTCACGTCGCAGGTGAGCGCGATCGCCGTGCCGCCGGCGCTGCCGATCGCCTCGGCGGTGCGCTGCGCGTGCTCCTCGCTCACGTCGAGCACCGCCACCGCGGCGCCCGCGGCGGCGAACAGCTCGGCGGTCGCCTTGCCGATCCCCCGTCCCGCTCCTGTGACGATGGCCGCCTTGCCCGGCAGCTCGAATAGCTTCATGCGCTAAGTATACTGACTGCGCATGCACGACCTGGTGATCCGCAACGCCCTGCTCCTGGATGGCCTGGGTTCCAATCCTCTGGTGGGCGACCTTGCAGCCTCCGGAGGGCAAATTGTCGAGATCGGGCGAATCAAGGAGAACGGAAAGCAAACTGTCGATGCTGACGGCCTGGCGCTGATGCCGGGGATCATCGACAACCACACGCACTACGACGCGCAGATCACCTGGGACCCGCGCGTCGCGCCCTCGCCGGCGCTCGGCGTCACCACCGCGGTGATCGGCAACTGCGGCTTCACCATCGCGCCCTGCCGCCCCGCCGACCGCGAGCTGGTGATGCGCAACCTGACGCAGGTCGAAGGGATGTCGCTAGACGTGCTGCGCGCCGGCATCCGCTGGGAGTTCGAAACCTTTCCGCAGTACCTCGACATGCTCGAGCGCCAGGGATCCGCGATCAACATCGCGGCGTTCATCGGCCACTCCTCGCTGCGCACCTACGTGATGGGCGACGCGGCCACGGAGCGCGCCGCGACTGCCGCCGAGATCGCCTCGATGAAGGCGCTGGTGCAGGAAGGCCTGCGCGCCGGAGCCGTAGGCTTCGCGACCAGCACCTCGCCGGCCCATAACGGAGAAGGCGGCAAGCCGATGCCCTCGCGCCTGGCCGACGAGCGGGAAATGCGCGAGCTGGCGGGCTGCCTGAAAGGCGGCGTGTTCATGCTCACCAAGGGCGGGCACACCTCGATCCCGTTCCTCGAGAGCCTTGCCGCCGACAGCGGAGGCCCGGTGGTGATCGCCGCGCTGCTGCACAACAGCACCAACCCGGGCGCCGTGTTCGAAGATCTCTCGAAAATCGAGCAGGCAAACGGCCGCGGGCGCCGCCTGCTCGGCGCGGTGTCGTGCTGCCCGCTGTCGATGGACTTCACGCTGCGTTCGCCCTACGTGATCGAGGGGCTGGAGTCGTGGCAGCCCGCTTTCCCCCTGAAGGGCGAGGCTTTCAAATCGAAACTGAGAGAACCGGCCTTCAGGGAGGGCATCCGTGCGGAGCTGAGCCGGCCGGCGCACTTCCGCATCTTCAATGCCGAGTGGGACAAGGTCGAGGTGATCGAGGCGAGGGACAAGGCGCTCGAGCAGCGCAATATCGCCCAGCTCGCGCGCGAAGCAGGCAAGGACCCGCTCGACTTCATGCTCGACCTGGCGCTGGCCGAAGACCTCGACACGGTGTTCAACGCGCTGCTGCTGAACTCGGACGAGGACGCGGTCGGCCGCATGCTGAACCACAAGCACAGCCTGGTCTCGCTGTCCGACGCCGGCGCGCACCTCACCTTCTTCAACGACGCGGGCTACGGCCTGCATCTGCTGGGGCACTGGGTGCGCGAGCGGAATGTTTTGGATTTATCCCTTGCTGCAAAAAAATTGACGAGCGAGCCAGCAGGCGTTTTCGGCATCCGCAACCGCGGCGCGCTCAAGCCCGGCTACCACGCCGACCTGCTGCTGTTCGATCCGGCGAAGGTCGGTCGCGGCCCGAAGCACCGGGTGAACGACCTGCCCGGGGGCCATGCTCGCCTCAGCACCGCGGCGCTGGGCGTGCACGGCGTGTGGGTGAACGGCCGCGCGCCCGAGCTACTCCCGGGTCGCCTGCTGCGCGACTTTTCGTAGCGCTTCGGCGACAGGGAAAGACGCGCATAAACAGCGTGTTGCGTTTGTCGCCGCGAAGCGCCGTCGCCCCATCACGACGTAGTTAGGTGTCTTTGTTTTCCTAACTGTATGAATCGACTGCGGAATTTATCTGGTACGGAACCTGCAATATGGGGTTGGCTGTCCCACCCACCACTACAGAGAGGTACGTCCAGTGCTACAGAAAGACGGGTTCTTCCGCCGGCGCGACGAAGGTCTGTTCCGCCAGAACCAACCGATCGCCCCGACGCCTGCGCCCGCTGCCAATGCGGTGCCTGCGTCCCCCTCCCACGCCGAGGCCAAGCACGATGAGCGCAAGGAAGCCAAGCTCGTCGTCGGTCCCGACATCAAGATGAAGGGCGCCGAGATCAGCGACTGCGACACGCTGGTCGTCGAGGGCCGCATGGAAGCGACGCTCGACTCGCGCGTGCTCGAGATCACCCAGCACGGCGTGTTCCAGGGCACCATCGCGGTCGACAACGCCGAGATCCACGGCCGCTTCGAAGGCGAGCTGACGGTGCGCAAGCAGCTGATCATCCAGGGCACCGGCAAGGTGTCGGGCAAGATCCGCTACGCCAAGATCAAGATCGAGGAAGGCGCGGAGCTGTCGGGCGAAGTCTCGACGCTCGACAAGTCCGCCGCCAGCGCGGGGCTCAGCCCGGCAAGGCGCGTCGGAGTCGCGTAACGCCTTCGGCGAGCTTGTCTTCGCTCGCCGCGAAGCACCACCTGACGTACCCCTCCCCCTCGGGTCCGAA
>DASUZH010000426.1:0-4493 GCA_036376975.1 Burkholderiales bacterium
AGAAGGAGGAGCTCGACACGGTGCGCGTGCCGGGCAAGGTGGTAGTGGTGCTCGACATCCTGTTCGCCACCACCACCATGGTGACCGCGCTTGCGCACGGCGCCACCGAGATCCTGCCGGTGCTGGACGAGGCCGCTGCGCGCGCGCGAGCGAAGGAGCTGCCGCCGGGCTCCTACGTGCTCTCCGGCGAGCTCAACGCCGATACCCTGCCGGGCTTCGCGCATCCCGCGCCGCTTTCGCTGGTCGCCCACGGCGTGCAAGGCAAGAGCGTGGTGTACTCGACCACCAACGGCACGGTCGCGATGACGCTCGCCGCCGGCGCGGCGCGCGTCTATTGCGGCGCGCTGCTCAACGCGCGGCGCATCGTCGAGCACATCGCCGAGCGCCACGCGCGCGAGACCGTGCTGATCGTCTGCTCGGGCTCGGGCAACAACTTCAACCTGGAGGATTTCTACGGCGCCGGCTATTTCGTCGAGCGCTTCGCCGAGCGCCTCGGCGCGGCGGCGGATTTCTCCGACGCGGCCAAGGCGGCGCGCGCGCTGTACCGCGAGGTCAAGGCGCCCGATGCGCTGCTCGATTGCCGCGTCGGCCGCATGATGGCGTCGCGCGGCCTCGCCCGCGAAGTCGAGTTCGCGTGCCGGCTGGACGCCTTTCCCGTGCTGCCGGTGCTCGACGGCGGCAAGCTGCGGCTCGCCGGCTAGGGGCGCTCGAGCTCCGCGCTCACCGCGAGGTGGTCGGACAGCATCGACCAGGGCTTGCCGCGGTGCACCTTCGAGGAAGTCACCTTGAAGCCGCGCACGTAGATGCGGTCGAGGCGCAGGAACGGCAGCAGGCTCGGAAACGTCGCCAGCGGCCGGCCGTGGTGGGCGATCGACACCTCGGTCATGCCCAGGCGGCGCTCGAGGATCGCGCTGGCGCGGTGGCGCCAGTCGTTGAAGTCGCCGGCGACGATGATCGGCAGCTCGCGCGTGGCGAGCTCCTCCAGGCGCCCCGAGATCGCCTCGATCTGCCGGCTGCGGCCGCGCTCGTGCAGCGAAAGATGCACGCACACCAGGTGCAGGTTGCGGCGCCAGCCGGGCACCGCCACCACGCTGTGCAGCAGGCCGCGCCGCTCGAAGCGGTGGTCGGAGACGTCGGTGTTCTCGAACGAGACGAACGGAAAGCGCGACAGGATCGCGTTGCCGTGGTGGCCGTGGTCGTAGACCGCGTTGCAGCCGTAGACGTGCTGCCAGTGGTCGCCGGCGAGGAACTCGTGCTGCGCGCCGGGCGGGCAGACGGCGTAGCGCAGCGCGAAGCGCTGGTTGAGCCCCTGCACTTCCTGCAGGAACACCACGTCGGGCGCGAGCCCGCGCAGGCCCTCGCGCAGCTCGTGCAGGACCATGCGGCGGTTGAACTGCGACAGCCCCTTGTGGATGTTGAGGGTGACGACGCGCAGCTGGTTCATGCGCGCTCGCCGAGCATGCGGATGGCGTCCCGGTTGGACCAGGAAAAGCATTTCTCGGCCGCCTCGCGCCAGGGCAGCCATTCGAAGGCGACATGCTCCTGCGGCGAGAGGCTCACCGGCATGCGTGCAGGCAGGGTAAAGCCGAAGACATGCTCCGTATTGTGCGTCACGCCCGGGGCGAAGCGATGGCGCCATCTGGCGTAGATCTCGAACGTATTGGTGACGTTCCAGCGCAGCAGCCTGCCGTGCCTCGCGGCGATGCCGGTCTCCTCCTCCACTTCGCGCGCCGCCGCCGCCTCGAGCGGCTCGTCGAGGCGGTCGAGCGAGCCGGTGACCGATTGCCAGAACCCGGCGCGCGCCGCGCGCTCGAGCAGCAGGACGTCGAGATCGGCGGTATGCACAACGACCAGGACCGACACCGGCAGCTTGTAGCTCATGCCTCGCGGAACAGGTCGGGCAGGCCGAGGGCGCGCTGCGGGTCGACGAAGATGGCGAAGAACGGCTTGCCCTGCGCGGACCAGAACTCGGCGGCGGATCCGAGCACGTCGATCAGCACGCCAAGATCGTCCGCCGGGACTTCCCGGTAGTCGTAGAGCAGCAGGTGCCCGTCCCGCTCGGCCAGGCAGTCCTCCAGCGCGTCCCAGTTCCGTCCCCACCACTCCGGAAGCGCGAGCTGCTTTTCGATCCGCTCGAGGAGCTCCGCCTTGGTGCGCGCGCCCTTGAAGGCGAGCTTGGTCGTGGAGGGCAATGCCTCCAGCACCTCGGCGTCCCGGCTCGCGCGATACACGCCCGACCGCGACGCGTCCTGCAGCCGTTGCAGCAGCTTGCCCATTAGTCGCGGATTCTCCTGAAGGAGCGGTAGTGGTCGTCGGTGTAGTAGAACTCGCCGCCGTTGCCGGCGACGATGCGGCGTGCGCCGCGGTCCTTCGCGCCCGGAGTCTTCACCGTGTACTCGCGGTAGTAGCCGTTGGCGCGCATCGGCAGTCGCTTCTCGCGGTTGCCGAAGGTCGAGCCGTCCTGCTTGTAGGGGAAAGGGCCGTTGCCCTTGATCAGCTGCAGCGTCTGCTGCGCCTCGGCGGGGAGGTCCCTGGCCTGGACCTCTTTCTGAAAGGCGAAGGCCGGAAGCGCGAGGACCAGCGCCAGAAGCGCGGCGACGAGCCTCACGACTGCGGCGGGTTCCTCAGCCGGAGGTGCAGCTCGCGCAGCTGCTTCTCGGTTACCGGCGTCGGCGTCCCGGTGAGCAGGTCCTGGCCGCGCTGCGTCTTCGGAAAGGCGATGACGTCGCGGATCGCGTCGACCCCGGCCATCAGCGCGACCAGGCGGTCGAAGCCGAAGGCGATGCCGCCGTGCGGCGGCGCACCGTACTTCAGCGCGTCGAGCAGGAAGCCGAACTTGGCGCGCTGCTCCTCGGGCGAGATCTTCATCGCGCGGAATACCTTCTGCTGCACCTCCTCGCGGTGGATGCGCACCGAGCCGCCGCCGATCTCCCAGCCGTTCAGCACCACGTCATAGGCCTTGGCGTAGGCTTTCTCCGGCGCGCTCTCTATGTACTGCTCGTGGCCGTCCTTCGGCCCGGTGAACGGATGATGGCGCGCCTTCCACAGGCCGCTCTCCTCGTCCTGCTCGAACATCGGGAAGTCGACCACCCACAGCGGCCGCCAGCCCTTCTCGACGTGGCCGCGCTCGTGCCCGACCTTCTGGCGCAGCGCACCCATGTACTCGTTTGCCGCGACCGCGCGGTCGGCGCCGAAGAAGATCAGGTCGCCGTCCGCGGCGCCGGTGCGCGCCAGGATCGCGGCGATCGCCTTGGCGTGCAGGTTCTTCACGATCGGCGACTGCAGGCCCTCGGCCCCCTTCGCCTTCTCGTTGACCTTGATGTAAGCGAGCCCCTTGGCGCCCAGCGCCTTGACGAAGTCGGTGTAGCCGTCGATCTCGCCGCGCGTGAGCGCGCCGCCGCCGGGAACGCGCAGCGCGACTACGCGCCCGCCCGGCGCGTTGGCCGGAGCGGAGAACACCTTGAAGTCGACGTCCTTCATCGCGTCGGTCAGCTCGGTGAGCTTGAGGGTGACGCGCAGGTCGGGCTTGTCGAGGCCGTAGTCGCGGATCGCGTCGTCGTAGCGCATCACCGGGAAGGGGTCGGGCAGCTCGATGCCGCCGGCCTCCTTGAACACGCTCCTGACCAGCCGCTCCATCAGCGCGCGGATCTCCGCCTCGTCGAGGAACGAGGTCTCGATGTCGATCTGCGTGAACTCGGGCTGCCGGTCGGCGCGCAGGTCCTCGTCGCGGAAGCACTTGACGATCTGGTAGTAGCGGTCGAAGCCCGCCACCATCAGCATCTGCTTGAACAGCTGCGGCGACTGCGGCAGCGCGTAGAAATGGCCGTCGTGCAGCCGCGAGGGGACGAGGAACTCGCGCGCCCCCTCGGGGGTCGACTTGTAGAGGAACGGCGTCTCGATGTCGATGAAGCCCTCGGCGTCGAGAAAGCGGCGCGCCGCCATCGCCGCCCGGTGGCGCAGCATCAGGTTCTTGCGCATCGGCTCGCGGCGCAGGTCGAGCACGCGGTTCTCGAGCCGAACCGTCTCCGACAGGTTGTCCTCGTCGAGCTGGAACGGCGGCGGCGCCGAGGGGTTGAGGATCTCCAGCCGGTCCACCTCGACCTCGACTTCGCCGGTCGGCAGCTTCGCATTGACCGTGCCCTCGAGGCGCTTCTGCACCTTGCCGGTGACGCGCAGGACGAACTGGTTGCGCACCTGCTCGGCGATGCGGAACGCCGCCGCGTTGCCGGGGCGGCACACCACCTGCGCCAGTCCCTCGCGGTCGTGCAGGTCGATGAAGATGACGCCGCCGTGGTCGCGCGGCCGGTGCGCCCAGCCGCACAGCGTGACGGTCTGGCCGAGCAGCGCGGCGCCGATCCTGCCGCAGTAGTGCGTGCGCATCAGCCGTCGCCTCCCGACGGCGGCGCGGGCGGCACCACCCCCATCGAGATGATGTACTTCAGCGCCTCGTCGACGCTCATCTCCAGCTCGACCACGTCCTTGCGCGGCACGAT
>DASUZH010000427.1:0-13364 GCA_036376975.1 Burkholderiales bacterium
GACGAGATCGCCGACCCGAACGCGCTCGACCTCTGGCTCACCGTCAACGGCGAGCCGCGCCAGCGCTCCAACACCCGGTACACCGTCTACAACGTGCAGCGCCTGATCGAGTATGCGACCAGCTTCTACACGCTGTATCCGGGCGACCTGATCTTCAGCGGCACGCCGGAGGGCGTCGGCCCGGTGAAGCCCGGCGACGAGATCCGCGCCGGCATCCAGGGCGTGGGCGAGCTCGCGATCCGCGTCGCGCCCGAGTACGCCGGGTGAACGCCGCCGAGCACCTGCTCGGCAAGGCAGCTCTCGCCCGTCACGGCGGCCGCACCGCTCTCATCTGCGGCGGCGAGAAGGTGACCTACGCCGAGCTGGCCGCAAGCACCGCACGCAGCGCGTCGGCGCTTTCCTCGCTGGGGGTCCGGCCGGGCGAAGCGGTGCTCGTCATGATGCGCGACACGCCCGAATTCGCCGCCGCCTGGCTCGGCGCGGTGCGGGCGGGCGCTGCCGCGATCGCGGTGAACACCAAGCTGTCCGTGGAGGACCTGCGCCATATCGCGCGCGACAGCGGCGCCCGGCTTGCGCTGGTCGAGGACGCGTTCGCGCGCGAAGGCGCGGCGCTCGGCGCCGGGCCGCGCATCGTCGGCTCGGATGAGTGGCGCCGGCTGCTGCAGGAGGCAAGGGAGACTGCGCCTTTTCCAGCCGATGCCGAATCGCCCGCGTTTGCGCTCTACTCCTCCGGCACCACCGGCCGGCCGAAGCGCATCGTCCATACCCACCGCGCGCTGCTCGGCGTCGGCGGCTCGTTCCGGGCCTTCGATATCGGCGAGGGCGACCGTGTGTTCGTCACCTCCAGGTTGTTCTTCGCGTACGGCATCGACCATGGCTTGCTCGCGCCGCTCGCCACCGGCGCCACCTCGATCTTCACCCCCGACGCGCCCGAGGCCGCGGCCGTGGCCGATCTGGTGGAGCGCGAGAAGCCGACGGCGATGTTCAGCGTTCCGACCGTGTACCGGCGGCTGCTCGCCGAAGTCCAGGCGCGCCCGGCTGCGTTCGCGGGGGTGCGCCGTTTCGTATCGGCCGGCGAGCGACTGTCGACGTCGCTCTTCGCGCAGTGGCGAAGAGCGACCGGGGCGGAGATCCTCAACCTCTACGGCATGTCCGAGACCTTCTCGGCGTGCATGGTGACCCTGCCCGGCACCTCCGATGGCCGGCGCACCGGCCAGCCCCTGCCGGGTGTCGAGGTGCGGCTGGTCGACGAGCGCGGCGGAGAGCCTGGCGTGCAGCAGCCCGGCGTGCTCTGGGTGCGGCATCCCGCCCAGGCTCACGGCTACGCCAGCCTTCCCGAGCAGACGCAAGAGCAGTTCCGCGACGGCTGGTTTTGCAGCCGCGATCTGTTCGTGCGCGACGCAGAGGGCCACTACGTTCATCAAGGCCGCTCCGACGAGCTGGTCAAAGTCGCAGGGCAATGGGTGCAGCCCGGCGAGCTGGAGGAGGCGGCTGCGCTCGACCCGGCCGTGTCGGACGCGGTCTGCGTCCCGGTGCACGACGCCGACGGCCTTGAGCGACTGGCGCTGTTCGTGACGCCGCGCGGGGACGCTGCAGCCGCCGAGCGCGCCGCGGCGGCGGCCTGCGAAGGCCTGGCGCGGCACAAGCGGCCAAAGTGGGTGCGCGCGGTGACCGAGCTGCCGCGCACCGCCACGGGCAAGGTGCAGCGCTTCAAGCTGCGCGAAATCCTGGAGCGCGAGCTGTCCGGCAAGGACTAGAATCCCGCTTTTCCAGAGAACCGCATGGCCAACGTGATTCCGATGTGGACCCAGCCGGCGCTGCCGATCGCCGGGTCCGACAACACTTTCCCAGTGCGGCGCATCTTCTGCGTCGGCCGCAACTACGTCGAGCACCAGAAGGAGATGGGCGGCGACGGCCGCGAGCAGCCGTTCTTCTTTCTCAAGGCTGCGCATACGCTGGTGCCGCGCGGCGGCGACGTGCACTACCCGCCGAAAACCTCCAACTACCACTACGAGACGGAAATGGTGGTGGCGATCGCCAAGGGCGGCCGGCGCATCGACGCGAAGAAGGCCAACGAGCACATTTTCGGCTACGCGGTCGGCTTCGACATGACGCGGCGCGACCTGCAGCAGCATGGCAAGGACCACGGCCGGCCGTGGGACTTCGGCAAGGATTTCGACGAAGGCGCGCCCTGCGGCGTGCTCGCGCCGGCGGCGAAGGTCGGCCATCCGTCGAAGGGCGCGATCTGGCTCAACGTCAACGGCAAGCAGCGCCAGAAAGCCGACCTGTCGGACATGATCTGGTCGGTGCCGGAGCAGATCGCCTACCTCTCCGAGTACTACACGCTCGAGCCGGGCGACCTGATCTACTCGGGCACGCCGGCCGGCGTCGGCCCGGTGAAGCCGGGCGACGAGCTGCACGCCGGAATCGACGGCGTAGGCGAGCTGAAGGTGAAGATCGTCGCGTCGTTGTGAGGCTGTACACCTACTTCCGCAGCTCGGCGTCTTTCCGCGTCCGCATCGCGCTCAACCTGAAGGGCCTCGCCTACGAGCCGAGCTTCGTTCACCTGCCCAAGGGCGAGCACCGCGCCGCGCCGTATTCGAAGGTCAATCCCCAGGCGCTGACGCCGACGCTGCAGCTCGACGACGGCGAGCAGCTGGCGCAGTCCCTCGCCATCATCGAGTACCTCGACGAGGTGCAGCCCGAGCCGCCGCTGCTGCCGAAGGACGCGAAGGGTCGCGCGCGCGTACGCTCCCTCTCGCTGCTGATCGCCTGCGAGATCCACCCGCTGAACAACCTGCGCACGCTGCAGCACCTCAAGCGCGCGCTCGGGCAGAACGAGGACCAGGTAAACGCTTGGTACCGGCACTGGGTAGGCGACGGCCTTGCCAGATTCGAGGCCGACGTCGCTCGCGGCATGTCCGGCAGGTTCTGCCATGGGGACGCTCCCACCATGGCCGACTGCTGCCTGGTGCCGCAGATCTTCAACGCCCAGCGCTACCAGTGCGACCTGGCGCCGTATCCCGTTACCATGCGGATCTTCGACGCGTGCATGAAGCTCGAAGCCTTCGACCGCGCACAACCTTCCAAGCAACCGGACGCTGAATGAAAAAACTAGTCGGTTATCGCCGGCCCCATCCGGGAACGCAGCCGGCCTACAACTATCCGCCGTACAGGTCGACGCAAAAGCGCTGCCCGACGCAGCCGCTGGTGCTGCCGCCGCAGACGCTGTCGGAGATCACCGGGCCGGTGTTCGGCTGGGACGACGTCAAGCCGAGCGACCACGACCTGACCCGCCAGCACAAGGGCGATCCGATCGGCGAGCGCATCGTGGTGGCCGGGCGCGTGCTGGACGAGAACGGCCGCGCCGTGCCGAACACCCTGGTCGAGGTCTGGCAGGCCAACTCGTCGGGCCGCTATCCGCACAAGACCGACCAGCACAACGCGCCGCTCGACCCGAACTTCTCCGGCGCCGGCCGCACCGTCACCGATGCCGAAGGCCGCTACCGCTTCGTCACCATCCGTCCCGGCGAGTATCCCTGGCGCAATCACTACAACGCCTGGCGCCCGGCGCACATCCACTTTTCGCTGTTCGGCCAGGCCTTCCTCACGCGCATGGTGACGCAGATGTATTTCCCGGGCGACCCGCTGCTGCCCTACGACCCGATGTTCACCTGCATCGAGAACGAGGCCGCGCGCAACCGGCTGGTGTCGGTATTCGACTGGGAGAGCACGATCCCCGAGCAGGCGCTCGGCTACCGCTTCGACATCGTGCTGCGCGGACGCGAGGAAACGCCGATGGAGAAGCTGCCATGAGCCTGTTTGCGAGCGGCAACCAAACGGTCGGACCTTACCTGCACATCGGCCTCGAGTGGCTGACGACGCGCGACATCGCCGGCAAGGGAATCAAGGGCGAGCGCGTCTCGATCGCCGGCCGCCTGATCGACGGCGACGGCGTCGGCGTCAACGACGGCCTGATCGAGATCTGGCAAGCCAATGCCGCGGGCAAGTACGCGCATCCCGAGGACACGCAGAAGAAGCCGCTCGAGAAGGGCTGGCGCGGCTTCGGGCGCATCCCGACCGACGCGAAGGGCGGCTTTCGCTTTACCACCATCAAACCCGGCCGCGTCCCCGGCCCAGGCGGCGTCCTGCAGGCGCCGCACCTGGTGGTCTCCGTCTTCATGCGCGGAATGCTGAAGCACCTCGCCACGCGGATCTACTTTGCCGACGAGGCGGCGGCAAATGCCGAGGACCCGGTGTTCAAGCTGGTCCCCGCCGCGCGCCGCGCCACGCTGATCCCGAAGAAGAGCGGCAAGACGCTCGAGTGGAACATCGTTCTTCAAGGGAAGAACGAAACGGTCTTCTTCGACTACTGAGCCTCGAGCTTCTTTTCGCCGACGAGGTCTGCGCCGGGCTGCTGTCCGACGACAAGCTGCTCGCGGCGATGGCGCGCTTCGAAGGCGCCCTGGCGCGCGCTTCCGCCCGCCACGGGCTGGTGCCCGCCGCGCATGCCGAGATCATTTCCCGCGTTTGCGAGAGCGCTCGCTTCGACTCGGCTGCTCTCGCACGCGAAGGCCGCGCCGGCACGCTCACCATCCCGTTGGTCAGGCAGCTGACCGCGCAGGTGGCCGCGGTATCGAAGGAAGCGGCCACGCACGTTCACGCCGGTGCGACCAGCCAGGACGTCATCGACACCGCAGTGGTTCTTTGCCTCAAGCCGGCTTGCGCCCGCGTGGGCGAACTGGTCGCGCGTCTCGGCAATGCGGCCGCCGGCCTCGCCCGAAAGCACGCGCAGACGCCGACCGCCGCGCGCACGCTGCTGCAACCCGCGCTGCCGGTGCCCTTCGGCTGGAAAGCGGCGGTGTGGCTGTCGATGCTCGCGCGCAGCCTCGCCGGAATGCGCCGTGCCGCAGGCGAGGCCTGCGTGCTGCAGCTCGGCGGGGCAAGCGGCACGCTGCCGGGGTTTGGCGACCGGGGCGAGAAAGTAATGGTCGCGCTTGCCCAAGACCTGGGCCTGCCGCCGAGCTTCGTGCCGTGGCACAGCGCGCGTGACCGCTTCGCGCGGCTCGGCGCCGAGCTCGCCATCGTCGCTGGCGCTTCAGGCAAGATCGGCCGCGACGTGGCGCTGCTGATGCAGCTCGAGGTCGGCGAGGCAAGCGAAGGCGCCGCGGAGGGGCGCGGCGGGTCCTCCAGCATGCCGCACAAGCGCAACCCTGCGCTTTCGATGGCCGCGCTCGAGGCCGCCCAGCGCGCGCCCGGCCTGGCCGCGACGCTGCTCGTGCAGCTCACGCCGGAGCACGAGCGCGGGCTCGGTCAATGGCAGAGCCAATGGTTCACGCTACGCGAGCTCGCCTGCAGCGCGGCGAGCGGCGCAGCGGCGATGGCGGAGGCCCTCGAAGGGCTCGAGGTGAACGAGAAGGCGATGCACGAGAACCTGGAAGCGCTGTTGCCGCACCAGGCGCGCGACTCGTTCGGCGCCGCCGGCGCGATGATCGAAGCGGCACTGCGCGAGTGGGCGGCGGCTACTTCGCCCGGAACCGCGCCTTAACTTCCTCGGGAATCTTTTCGCCCTTCAGCGGCGTGCCGGGCCCCTCGGCAAAGCGACCCCAGACGCGCGTCTCGCTGCCCTTCGCCAGGAGCGTGCCGTCCTCGCGCACGATCTCGTGCGACACCACGAACGAGGCGCCGCCGAAGCGCGCGATGCGCGAGCGCACCTCGCAGCGGTCGCCGTGCAGCGCCGGCGCGACGAACTGGCAGTCGGCCGAGACCAGCGGCATCGCGAGGTGCTCGGTGCGCATGCGCTTCGGCCCGTAGCCGCCGACCGCGTCCATGAACGACCAGGTCGCCGCGTCCATCCAGCGGAAATAGGTCGGGTAAAAGATGATCCCCGCCGGGTCGCAATCGCCCCACTGCACCTGGCAGGCAAAGCGTCCCGTCACCGAGGAAAACTCCGCTGCTTGATTGCTTTTCTGCGCCGCCTGATGGTCCATTCGAACGATTATAAGCGGTTGACACTACAGGGATTGATGGGCAGAATCCCACCCCTCGCGCCGATTTGATGTTCAGCTTGCGGGCGCGTTACAAATGCCGCTAAAGAGACGCGCGATGGAAGCCCGTTTCTGCGCAAGCTGAACGGGCTTTTCTATTTTCGGAACGCGTGGTGCTCGAGAAACTCTCCGCCGAAAGAATCCTCCTGCTGGATGGCGCCATGGGCACCATGATCCAGCGCGCCAGGCTGGCGGAGGAGGACTACCGCGGCGCCCGCTTCCGCGACTGGCAGCGCGAGCTGCGCGGCAACAACGACCTGCTTTCGCTCACCCAGCCCGGGCTGATCCGCGACATCCACTCGCAGTATCTGCGCGCCGGCGCCGACATCCTCGAAACCAACACCTTCAACTCGACCTCGATCGCGCTTGCCGACTACGGCATGCAGGCGCTGGCGCGCGAGCTGAACCGCGCGGCGGCGAACCTGGCGAAGGACGCGGTGCGGGAGTTCATGGCACGCAACCCGGGCGGCAGCCCGCGCTTCGTCGCCGGCGTGCTCGGCCCCACCAACAAGACCGCCTCGATCTCGCCCGACGTCAACGATCCGGGCTATCGCGGCGTCACTTTCGACGAGCTGGTGCTCGCCTACAGCGAGGCGGTCGAGGGCCTCATGGAAGGCGGCGCCGACCTGCTGCTGGTCGAGACGGTGTTCGACACGCTCAACGCCAAGGCCGCCCTGGTCGCGGTCGAGCGCACGTTCGGCGCGCGCCGAGCGCGGCTTCCGCTGATCATCTCGGGCACCATCACCGACGCCTCCGGCCGCACGCTTTCCGGCCAGACCGCTGAGGCGTTCTACAACTCGGTGCGCCACGCCCGGCCGCTAGCGGTCGGCCTGAACTGCGCGCTGGGCGCGAAGGAGCTGCGGCCCTACGTCGAGGAGCTGGCGACGATCGCCGAAGCGGGCTTCTCCTGCCACCCCAACGCCGGCCTGCCCAACGCGTTCGGCGAGTACGACGACACGCCAGAGGCGATGGCCGGGCACATGCACGAGTGGGCGCGCAACGGCTGGCTCAACATCTGCGGCGGCTGCTGCGGCACCACGCCCGAGCACATCCGCGCCATGTCGGAGGCGGTGCGCGGCATCGCGCCGCGCCGCCCGCCCGAGCGGCCGCGCGCCCTGCGCCTCGCCGGGATGGAAGCCTTCAACGTCGACGAGCAGTCCCTGTTCGTCAACGTCGGGGAGCGCACCAACGTCACCGGCTCGAAGGCCTTCGCGCGCCTGATCCTGGCCGGCGACTACCCCGGCGCGCTGGCGGTGGCGCGCCAGCAGGTGGAGAACGGCGCCCAGGTGATCGACGTCAACATGGACGAGGCGATGCTCGACTCGGAGAAGGCGATGACCACCTTCCTCAACCTGGTCGCCGCCGAGCCCGACATCGCGCGCGTGCCGGTGATGATCGACAGCTCGAAGTGGAGCGTGATCGAAGCGGGCCTGAAGTGCGTGCAGGGCAAGGCGATCGTCAATTCGATCTCGATGAAGGAGGGCGAGGCCGAGTTCCTGCGCCAGGCAGGGCTGTGCCGGCAGTACGGCGCGGCAGTGGTGGTCATGGCGTTCGACGAGAAAGGGCAGGCCGACACGCTCGAGCGGCGCACCCAGGTGTGCCGGCGCGCCTACGACCTGCTCACGCAGCAAGCGGATTTCCCGCCCGAGGACATCATCTTCGACCCGAACATCTTCGCCGTCGCCACCGGGCTGGAAGAGCACGCCACCTACGGCATCGACTACATCGAGGCGGTGCGCTGGATCCGCGCCAACCTGCCGCACGTCAGGACTTCCGGCGGCGTGTCGAATCTGTCGTTCTCGTTCCGCGGCAACGACGCGGTGCGCGAGGCGATGCATACCGCGTTCCTCTACCACGCCATCCGCGCCGGCCTGTCGATGGGCATCGTCAACGCCGGCCAGCTCGGCGTGTACGAGGAGCTTGCGCCGGAGCTGCGCGAGCGCGTCGAGGACGTTCTGTTCAACCGCCGCGCCGACGCCACCGAGCGGATGATCGAGTTCGCCGCCAGCGTGAAGGCGGGCGCGAAGGAGGCGGCGAAGGACGAGGCCTGGCGCGCCGCCCCGGTCGAGGAGCGCCTGTCGCACGCGCTGGTCAACGGCATCTCCACCTACATCGTCGCCGACACCGAGGAGGCGCGCCTGAAGAAGGCGCGTCCGATCGAGGTGATCGAGGGTCCGCTGATGGACGGCATGAACGTGGTCGGCGACCTGTTCGCGGCGGGCAAGATGTTCCTGCCGCAGGTGGTGAAGTCCGCGCGCGTCATGAAGCAGGCCGTGGCGCACCTCGTGCCCTACATCGAGGCCGAGAAAGCGAAGAGCGGCGACGCCGGCCGGGCCAAGGGCCGCATGGTGATCGCCACCGTGAAGGGCGACGTGCACGACATCGGCAAGAACATCGTCGCGGTGGTGCTCCAGTGCAACAACTACGAGGTGCTGAACCTGGGCGTGATGGTTCCGGCGCAGACCATCATCGAGACCGCGCAGCGCGAAGGCGCGGACATCATCGGCCTGTCCGGGCTGATCACCCCGTCGCTCGAGGAGATGGCGCACGTGGCGCGCGAGATGGAGCGGGCCGGGCTGAAGATTCCGCTGCTGATCGGCGGCGCCACCACTTCGCGCGCGCACACCGCGGTCAAAATCGCGCCGTCCTATTCGTCCGCGGTGGTGTACGTGCCGGACGCCTCGCGCAGCGTGCCGGTCATGCAGAGCCTGCTCTCGCCGGAGGGTCGCGGCGCCTACATCGAGCAAGTACGCGCAGACTACGAGCGTATCCGCGTCCAGCACCGCGAGAAGAAGGGACCCGGTCCCTTGCTCAGCCTCGCGGCGGCCCGCGCGAACGGCCACAAGATTGACTGGAGCAAGTACGCGCCGCCCGTGCCGGCGAAGCCGGGGCTCACGGTCCTGCGGGACTATCCGCTGGCGGAGCTGATCGACTACATCGACTGGACGCCGTTCTTCCAGGCCTGGGAGTTGTCGGGCCCTTACCCGAAGATTCTGCAGGACCCAGTGGTCGGCGAGGCGGCTCGCAAGGTGTTCGGCGAGGCCCAGGAGATGCTTAGCCGGATCGTGCGCGAGCGCTGGGTCACCGCGAACGGCGTGTTCGGCCTCTATCCGGCGGCGCAGGCGGCCGGCGAGGACATCGAGATCTATACAGACGAGTCCAGGCGCGAGCGCCTCATGACCTGGCACAACCTGCGTCAGCAGAACCAGAAGCCGACCGGGCGCGCCAACCTCTGCCTGGCCGACTTCGTCGCTCCGCGGGACAGCGGCGTGCGCGACTGGGTCGGCGCCTTCGCCGTCAGCGCGGGCGGCATCGAGCAGCGGGTGGCCGACTTCGAAGCGCGGCACGACGACTACAACGCCATCATGCTGAAAGTGCTGGCCGATCGCCTGGCCGAGGCGTTCGCCGAGCGGCTGCACGAGCGCGTGCGGCGCGAGTTCTGGGGATATGCATCGGACGAGCGCCTGAGCAACGTGCAGCTCATCGGCGAGGCGTATCGCGGCGTGCGTCCCGCGCCGGGCTATCCCGCCTGCCCGGATCACACCGCGAAGGGGCCGCTGTTCCGCCTGCTCGACGCCGAGCGCAATGCGGGCATGCGGCTGACCGATTCCTTCGCCATGCTACCGGCGTCGGCCGTGTCGGGCTTCTACCTTTCGCATCCCGATTCGAGCTACTTCGCGGTCGGCAAGATCGCACGCGACCAGGTCGAGGATTTCGCGCGGCGCGCCGGCATGAGCGTCGCCGACGCGCAAAGATGGCTCGCGCCCTACCTCGACTACGAGCCCGAAGCGGCGACGACGCTATAATCCGCGCATGGGTAAAGGCGACAAGCGCACGCGCAAGGGCAAGATCTACAAGGGCAGCTACGGCAAGAAGCGCCCGCACCGCGTGAAAAAAGCGAAGAAGTCGAACTGAGGCTGTTCCTCGCTCTCGCCGGGATCTCCGGCGCGATGGCGGTGGTGCTCGGTGCGTTCGGCGCGCACGCGCTCAAGGCGCGCCTCGCGCCGGAGCTGCTCGCCGTCTATCACACCGCGGTGCAATACCATTTCTGGCACGCGCTTGCGCTTCTTGGCGTGGCGCTCGCATGGCCTCATCTCGCCGACCACGCCTGGCTGCGCGCTGCCGGCTGGCTGTTCGTCGCTGGCTTGCTGCTGTTCTGCGGCAGCCTGTACGCGCTCGCGCTCGGCGCGCCCCGGCAGCTAGGCGTCGTCACGCCGATCGGCGGCGCCGCGCTGATCCTCGGCTGGCTCGCCTTCGCGGCCGCCGCGCTGCGCGGCTAGGTTTCCTCGCGGCGCCCGACCGGCAGGCCGAGCGCCTTCAGCTTGCGGTAGAGGTGCGTGCGTTCGAGCCCCGAACGCTCGGCGACCCGCGACATGCTGCCGTGCTCGCGCGCGAGCAGCTGCTCGAAATAGACGCGCTCGAACGCCTCGCGCGCCTCGCGGTAGGGCCGGTCGAAGGCCACTTCGGGCAGCGAACCCTGCGAGCGGCGCGCGGCGAGCGAGCGTTCGACGTCCTCGAGCCGGATCTCCTCGTCGAGCGCGGTCAGCGCGAGGTCCTTCACCACGCTCTCCAGTTCGGCAAGGTTCCCCGGCCAGCCATGGTGGCGCAGCGCGTTCAGCGCGGCGATCGCGAGGCGCCGCTGCGGGCACAGGCGGGCGGCCACCAGCTGCGCGAGCATCAGCGAGGCGAGATCGGGGATGTCCTCGGCGAAGTCGCGCAGCGCCGGCAGCCTGAAGGTCAGCTCGCCGAGCCGCGCGCCGAGCTCGGCGTCGAATTCGTGCTTCTCCGCCAGGCTGCGCACATCCAGGGGCGAGAACGAGACGACGCGCACCTTGTGCTTCTCCGCGCGCGCGAGCAGGAAGTCGAGGTTGCGCTGCTCGGTGCGGCCGAGGCGCGACAGGTCGGGAATGAACAGCACCCCGCCCGCCGCCCGGGTGAGCAGGTCGGTGGGCGCTTCGGCGAGGTGCTCCGCGCCCGAAAGAAACGGCGCGCCCTGCGCCGTGAGCAGGCGGGCGAACAGATCGGCATGCATGCCGCGCTCGCCGCGCAGCAGGAGCGGCGCGCCCGACTGCGCGAGCTGCGCCAGCCGCTTCTTGGCTTCGGCCAGCGCCGCCGAGCGGCCGAGCGCGGCGAGCGCGAGGCGCGGCGCGGCGGCGGCTTCGGGATGGCGCAGCGCCCGCTTCACCGTCGCCAGCAGCCGCTGCAGCGCGATCGGCTTCTCCAGGAAGTCGAGCGCGCCGATGCGCGTCGCCTCCACCGCGGTCTCGATGGTGGCGTGGCCCGACATCATGACCACCGGCATGGTGAGCTGGCCGTTGGCGGCCCATTCCTTCAGCAGCGTGATGCCGTCGGTGTCCGGCATCCAGATGTCGAGCAGCACCAGGTCGGGACGGGCGCGCTCGCGCAACCGACGGGCGTCGCCTGCGCTCTCCGCGAGCTGCACCTGGTGGCCCTCGTCGGCGAGGATCTCCGACAGCAGCTCGCGGATGCCGACTTCGTCGTCCACCACCAGGATCTGCGCCATCGCTATGCCGCCTTCGCGAGCGGCAGCAGCACGCTCACCGAAGCGCCGCGGCTCGGCCGGTTCTCGATCGCGACGCTGCCGTGGTGCTCGTCGACGATCTTCTTCACGATGGCGAGGCCGAGCCCCATGCCGCGCGGCTTGGTGGTGACGTAGGGCTCGAAAATGCGCGCCATCAGCTCTTCCGGAAATCCGCTGCCATTGTCCGACACCGCCAGGCGCACCTTGTCGCCGGCCGGCTCGGTGCGCACCTCGATCGAAGGCTCGACGCCCTCGGCGCGGCCGCCCGCCGAGTTCAGCGCATCCTGCGCGTTCTGCACCAGATTGTGTATCACCTGGCGCATTTGCGCGCCGTCGGCCCAGACCGGCGGCAGGCCGGCGGCGAGTCGCGACGCGATCGGCACGCTCGAGTTCTCGTACAGCGCCAGCACGTCGCGTACCAGGGCGTTCAGATCGAGCGGCGCCGGCGCCGGCGCGGGCAGGCGCGCGTAGTCGCGGAAATCATCCACCATCGCCTTGAGCGCCGACACCTGGCTGACGATGGTCTGGGTCGCGCGCCTGAGGGTTTCCGCGTCCTCGCGCGGCAGGCGGTCGGCGAGCTTCATCTCGAGCCGCTCGGCCGAGAGCTGGATCGGGGTCAGCGGGTTCTTGATTTCGTGCGCGAGGCGCCGCGCCACCTCCGCCCAGGCGGTGGCGCGCTGCGCATGGATGAGCTGGGTCACGTCGTCGAACACCACCACGCAGCCGCCGCCGGTGACCTGGGGCAGGCGCACGCCGCGCGCGTGCAGCGTCTGGGCGGTGCCTTTGAGGGCGAGCTCGACCTCCCAGCCTTCGGCGCCGTGCGCGGCGAACTCCCCGCTCATGCGCGCGGCGAACGGCTCCAGCTCCGCGCCGAGGATGGCCCGCGCACCATGATTGGAGATCGACAGCCTGAGATCGTGGTCGAAGACCAGCACGCCCGCCGAGAGGTTGGCGAGGATGCTTTCGAGGTGCGACTTCGACGCCTCCAGCGCGACGCGGCTCGATTCGGCGGTGCGCCGCGCCTCCGACAGCTGCCGCGTCATCGAGTTGAAGGATTCTGTCAGCACGCCCAGCTCATCGCGGCTGGTGACCGGCGCCTGGCGCGAGTAGTCGCCGCGCGCCACTGCCTGGGTCGCCTGCGCCAGGTTGGCGAGCGGCTCAGCGAGCAGGTTGGACTGCGTCACGGCAACCGCCACCGCGACGAACAGCGCCATCAGAAGGGCGAAGCTCAGGGTGACGACGTAGATGCGCTGCAGCCCTTCGCGCGAGATGGCCAGCTCGCGGTAGTCGCGATAGGCGGCCTCGACCGCCTCGGCGCTGCGCGCAATGGACGCCGGCACGTTCGAGCGCACTTGCAGGAAACGCGCCTCGTCGGCGATGCCCCGCATCTGCAGCGGGACTAGAACGCGCAGCGACAGACCACCCGTGCTGGAGTCCACGGCAGTGTAGCCCCGATTGGTGCGCGCCTGGCGCAGCGCCTGCGAGCTCGGCAGCTCGGGTACCAGCTTGGTCACGTCCTGGGTCGCGCTTGCCAGCAGCCGTCCGCTGGCGGTCACTACGACCGCCTCCTCGACGCCGACCTGCGAGCGCAGGCGCTCCAGCTGGGTCACGATCTGCCCCGGCGTGCCTTCCGACAGCTCGCCCGCGATGACCCGCGCCTTGCCTTGCGTCTCGAGCATCATCTGGTCGATCGCCTGCTGGCCGAGGTTGATGCCGCCCTCCAGCGCGGCGTCGACCTTGACGTCGAACCAGGATTCGATCGAGCGCGTCAGAAA
>DASUZH010000428.1:0-4423 GCA_036376975.1 Burkholderiales bacterium
GGCGGCACGCTGGTGTTCGCCGAAGTGCGCATGCGCAGCGGCGACGGCTTCGGCGGCGCCGCGGAGAGCGTCACCTCGGCCAAGCGGCAGCGCCTGCTCGCCGCCGCGCGGCTCTACCTGTCGGGCCGCGCGGAAGTGCCGGCGCGCTTCGACGTGTTTCTGGTCGACGGCCCCGCCGCGCGGGTGCAATGGGTGCGCGACGCCTTTGGGGAATAGCCCTCGCGCTACTGTGCGGCGAGGCTTGCGGCCAGGTGCGGCTGCTGGTGCAGAGCTCCCCGCTCGCCGGCGTCCGCTACCACGCCGCCGCGGAGGTCTGGCCGCAGCTGCGCGTCGGCGATCCGCTCGAGCTCGGCCGCGAGCCCGCCAATCCTCACGACGCGAACGCGATCAGCGTCAGCTGGCGCGGCCGCAAGCTCGGCTACCTGCCGCGGCGAGAGAACGCCGCCGCGGCGTGGGGCCTCGATCGCGGGCAGGCGCTGCGCGCGCGCATCGCCCGGATTTCCTCCCGCGGGCGGATCGAGATCGAGCTCTACGCCGAGTGAGGGTAGAATCCCCCGTCGTGGGACACACTGAGCAGAACCCCGCGCTCGCCGCGCGCGTTGCGGCGCAGTTCGCCGAGAGCGTAAAGGTCAAGCAGGACGCCTCGCAGGTGCTGGTCGGCCCGCTCACGCGCGCCGGCAGCGCGATGGCCGACTCGCTGCGGCAGGGCGGCAAGGTGCTCGCCTGCGGCAACGGCGGCTCGGCCGCCGACGCGCAGCACTTCGCCGCCGAGCTGGTCAACCGCTTCGAGATGGAGCGGCCGCCGCTCGCCGCCGTCGCGCTCACCACCGACTCGTCCAACCTGACCTCGATCGCCAACGACTACGCCTGGGTGCAGGTGTTCTCCAAGCAGGTGCGCGCCCTCGGCCGCCGCGGCGACGTGCTGCTCGCCATCTCGACCAGCGGCAACTCGCCGAACGTGCTCGAGGCGGTCGGCGCGGCGCACGAGCTCGGCCTGCGCGTGGTCGCCCTCACCGGCAACGGCGGCGGCAAGATGGCCGCGCTGCTCGGCGCCGACGACGTGCACGTCTGCGTGCCGCACAAGACCACCGCGCGCATCCAGGAAGTGCACCTGCTCGGCCTGCACTGCATCTGCGACGCGATCGACTTCCAGCTGTTCGGCGGCAAGCCGAAATGAGGGGCGCGGCAGTGCTGCTCGCCCTCGCCTGCGCGGCGCTCGCGCCGGGCTGCGCGCCGGTGCTGGTCGGCGCCGGCGCCGCCGGCGCGCTGTCGATGTCGGAGGACCGCCGCAGCTCCGGCGCCCAGCTCGACGACCAGAGCATCGAGTGGCGCTCGAGCAGCCGCATCGGCGAGCGCTTCGGCAGCAAGGTGCACGTCAACGTCACCTCTTATAACCGCAACGCGCTGCTCACCGGCGAGGTGCCCGACGAGCGCACGCGCGGCGAGATCGACAAGCTGGTGCGCCTGGTGCCGAGCGTGCAGGCCACCACCAACGAGCTGGTGGTCGCCGAGCCGACGTCGCTCGGCAGCCGCACCACCGACAGCTTCGTCACCTCGAAGATCAAGACGCGCTTCCTCGACGCCGCCAAGTTCAACGCGCTGCACGTGAAGGTGGTCACCGAAGCGGGGGTGGTCTATCTGCTCGGCGTGGTGACCGACAAGGAAGCCGACGACGCGGTGGAGATCGCGCGCACCACCGGCGGGGTGCGCAAGGTGGTCAAGATGTTCGAGCCCTGCAAGGAAACCGACGAGGTCTGCCGGCCGGCGCCGCCGCCGCCGCCGCAAGCGAAGCCCTCCCGGCCGGCGAGGTAGCCGCCTGGGCCAGACGCCGCCCGCGTTCGAGTCGAAAGTCCGCGCGCCGCACGAGATCGACCGCTGGCTCGGCCGGCTGCCGCGGCCGCTGGTGTTCACCAACGGCGTGTTCGACATCCTGCATCGCGGCCACGTCACCTACCTGGCGCGCGCGCGCGAGCTCGGCGCGGCGCTGCTGGTGGCCCTGAACGGCGACGCCTCCGCGCGCCGCCTGGGCAAGGAGGGCGACCGGCCGTTCAATCCGCTCGCCGACCGCATGGCCGTGGTCGCCGCGCTGGGCATCGTGGATGCCGTGACCTGGTTCGACGACGACACGCCCGCCGCCCTGCTCGCCGCCTGCCGGCCCGACGTGCTGGTGAAGGGCGGCGACTGGGCGGTCGAGCGCATAGTCGGCGCGCGGGAGGTGCAGGCGCGCGGCGGGCGCGTGGTTTCCATCCCGTTCGAGCACGAGCGCTCCACCACCGCCCTGATGCGGCGCATCCGCGGGTAATATCTCTCCATGCGTCTGCACCAGCTGAAAGTCGACTATGACGCCGAGCAGGACCGGCTGCTGATGCTGGTCGCGACCAACGAGGGCGTCGAGCTGCGGCTCGCGCTGACCCGGCGCTTCGTCAAGCTGCTGTGGCCGCTGCTGGTCAAGCTGGCGGAGGAAGCGAGCCCGAGGATAAGGACACAAGCGAATCCGGAAGCGCGCAAGGCGCTGCTCGGCCTCGAGCACGAGCACGCGGTGTCGAAGGCGGATTTCTCCAAGCCCTACGACGCCGGCGGCAGCGCACGTCCGCTCGGCGATGCGCCGCTGCTCCTCGCGCGCATCCAGACCGGCCACGACCGCAACGGCCAGCCGGTGGTCGCGCTGCACCCGGCGCAGGGGCAGGGCATCACCCTCACGTTCGACTCGGTGCTGCTGCACTCGGTGTGCCGGCTGCTGCAGTCCGCGGTGAAGAAGAGCGACTGGGACATGGAGCTGAAGCTTCCCGGCGCGGAGCCGCAGGAAACCCCCGATCGCGGCGCGGCACGCACCCTCAATTGACTTATAATTCAAAGTCTTCATAGCGGCTTCGAAGCAAGGCTTCTCATCAGTTCTGGATTTGCACAACTCAATCTGATTCCCCCGCTCGCCACCGCGGTGGCCGAGCTTGGTTATGAGAAGCCGACGCCTGTGCAGGAGCAGGCGATTCCGCTCGTGCTGCAGGGGCGCGACCTGATGGCGGGGGCGCAGACCGGCACCGGCAAGACCGCCGCGTTCGCGCTGCCGATCCTGCAGCGCCTCGCGCCCCAGGCGAGCACTTCCGCCTCGCCCGCGCGTCACCCGGTGCGCGCGCTGGTGCTGACCCCGACGCGCGAGCTCGCCGTGCAGGTGGCCGAGAGCTTCAAGGACTACGGCAAGCACCTGCCGCTGCGCAGCACGGTGGTCTACGGCGGCGTCGACATGAACGCGCAGATCGCGCAGCTGCGCGCCGGCGTGGAGGTCCTGGTGGCCACGCCCGGGCGCCTGCTCGACCACGTGCAGAACAAGACGGTGATGTTCAACCAGGTGTCGATCCTCGTGCTCGACGAGGCCGACCGCATGCTCGACATGGGCTTCCTGCCCGACATCAAGCGCATCATCGCGCTGCTGCCGGCGCAGCGGCAGAACCTGCTGTTCTCCGCCACCTTCCCCGACGAGATCCGCAACCTGGCCAAGTCGCTGCTGCGCAACCCGGCCGAGGTGCAGGTGGCGACGCGCAACGCGGTCGCCGACCTGGTGACGCATATCGTCCACCCGGTGGCGCGCGAGAAGAAGCGCGAGCTGCTCGCCTACCTGATCCAGACGCGCGAGCTGAAGCAGGTGCTGGTGTTCAGCGGCACGCGCATCGGCGCGAACCGCCTGGCGCACCAGCTGCGCCGCGACCACATCCACGCCGACGCGATCCACGGCGACAAGACGCAGGGCGAGCGCGAGGCCGCGCTGGCCGACTTCAAGGGCGGCAAGACCGCGGTGCTGGTGGCGACCGACGTCGCCTCGCGCGGCCTCGACATCGAGGGGCTGCCGCAGGTGATCAACTTCGACATCCCGCGCTCGCCCGAGGACTACGTGCACCGCATCGGCCGCACCGGCCGCGCCGGCATGGCGGGCGAGGCGATCTCGCTGGTCGCGCCCGACGACCACGAGTCGCTCGCCGCGATCGAGAAGCTGATCAAGAAGAAGATCGAGAAAGTGCTGGTGCCCGGCTTCAGCCCGGGAGCGGGAAACGTGGCGACGCTGATGGGCGGCGAGTCGGCCCGGCCGCGGCGCGGCGAGCGGGAGCAGCCGAGGCGCGAGCGTGAACGCGACCGGGACCGGGGCCACCAGCAGCACGCTCCGCGCCGCGAGCAGCCGCAGCGCCCGCCGGCCGATCCGATCTTCTCGAAGCCCTACGAGCCCAGCCAGCAACAACCTCAGACCGCCTCGGAACCTAAGCCCGAGACGCACCAAGGCAAGCGCAAGCGCCCGCAAGTCGCCGCCCTTCTCGGCGGAATCAAGAGATAGAGCAGCGGTTTTATCGCCACATCCGAAGTTTGCCTTCCGCAGTTGACTTCCGAACGCCCTTCGACGACATAGAACGACGCAGCTAAGCGTTGCTCAGGGGGG
>DASUZH010000429.1:0-6936 GCA_036376975.1 Burkholderiales bacterium
TGCTCGAAAAAGCGCTGGTACTCAATCCCGACGGCATCGATCCGAACTACTTCCTCGGCGACTTCCTCTACCGGCAGTGCGACTACGAAGGCGCGCGCAAGGCGCTCGAGCGCGCGCTCAGAGCGCCGCCGCGGCCCGACCGGCCGCTCGCCGACGAGGGCAGGCGCAAGGAGGTGCAGGAGCTTCTGGCCAAGCTGCCCGCGCGCTAGACTGGAGCGTGCGCATCTTGCTGGTCGAAGACGACGAGCTGCTCGGCGCGGGCATCCGCGATGCGCTGGCGCGCGCGCACTGCTCCGTCGAGTGGGCGCTCGACGGCCGCCAGGCGCTCGCGGCGCTGCGCGCGGGCGAGTTCGATCTCGTGGTCCTCGACCTCGGCCTGCCCGGCATCGACGGCATCGAGGTGCTGCGCAGCCTGCGCGCCGGCGGCGGCGTCACGCCGGTGCTCGTGCTGAGCGCGCGCGACACGCCGCCGGAGCGCGTGCTCGGCCTGGACGAGGGCGCCGACGACTACATGGTGAAGCCCTTCGACGTCGACGAGCTGCTGGCGCGGGCGCGCGCGCTGCAGCGCCGCCAGCGCGGCGCCGCGGTCAACGTGATCGATCACGGCCGCCTGCGGCTCGATCCGGCCTCGCTCTCGGTCACCTGCGAGGGGCGCGCGGTGCCGCTGCAGCGCCGCGAGTTCATGTTGCTGCACAAGCTGCTGCAGAGCGCGGGGCAGGTGCTGAGCCGCGCGCAACTGGAAGAGTCGGTCTACGGCTGGAGCGACGGCGTGGAAAGCAACTCCCTCGACGTGCACATCCACCGACTACGCAGGAAGCTGTACCCGGAAGTCATTCGCACCGTGCGCGGGGTCGGGTACGTCGCCGACCCGCCCGCCTGATGCCGGCAATGCCGCCCCGGGCGATCTCGATCCGCGCCCTGCTGCTCGCCGGCATCGGCGCGGTGCTGCTGGTCGTGCTCGGTCCGGCGGCCTGGCTGAGCTACAGCGGCAGCGAGGAGGAGGCCCAGGAGCTGTTCGACGCGCGCCTCGCCACTTCCGCCCGGGTGCTCGAGGCGCTGGTGGCGCGGCAGCTCGAGAGAGCGACCATCGCCGCTCCGATCGTGCTTGCGCTGCCGGCGCCGCTGGAGAGCTATGGGCACGATCAGCCCGGCCCGCTCGGCCACTACTACGAGACCAAGATCGCCTTCCAGGTGCGCGACGCGGCCGGCAGGCTGCTCGCCCGCTCGGCATCCGCGCACGAGGCGCCGTTCGCGCCGCTTGAGGCCGGCTTCAGCACCCGGCCGATCGCCGAATGGAGCTGGCGCGTGTTCTCGCTGCGCTCCGGCGAGGTTTGGATCCAGGTCGCCGAGCGCGACGACGTGCGCGACGAGATGTCGCAGAAGATCGCGTTCGCCGCCGCCGCGCCGCTGCTCGCCGGCATTCCCCTGATCCTGGTCCTGGTGACGCTCCTGGTGCGCCGCGGCCTTACGCCGCTCTCGGAGCTGGTGCGGCAGGTCGCCGCGCGCCAGCCCGGCTCGGTCGAGCCGCTCGCGCTCGTCCAGGCGCCGGCGGAGATCTCGCCGCTCGTCGACGCGCTGAACGGCCTGCTCGAGCGGGTGCGCGCGGCGCTCGAGCGGGAGCGGCGCTTCACGGCCGACGCCGCCCATGAGCTGCGCACGCCTCTCGCTGCCCTGAAGGTTCACGCGCAGAACGCGGTGCGCGCGAGCTCGGCCGAGGAACGCGAGGCATCGCTGCAGCGCATGCTGCAAGGCCTGGAGCGGACCGTGCACCTCGCCGAGCAGATGCTCGCTTACAGCCGCGCCGCCAACTCGGCGCAGGCCCCCGGCAGCGTGAGGCTGCTCGCGCTGCTCGGCGAGGCGGTGGAGGCCATCAGGCCGCTCGCGCAAGAACGCGGCGCGAAGGTAAACGTCGTGGCTGCGGCCGGGCTGGAGGCCCTGGCGGTGCGAGGCGAGCGGCACCAGCTGCTCAGCCTGGTGACCAACCTGCTCGACAATGCGATTCGCTACGGCCCACCAGGCGGGCGTGTCGAGGTTTCGCTCGGCCTCGACGGGGACGGCGCCGTCCTCGGCGTCGCCGATCAGGGTCCCGGCATCCCGCCCGGCCTGCGCGAGCGCATATTCGAGAGCTACTACCGGATCCCCGGCTCGGGCGGCGCGGGCAGCGGCCTCGGGCTCTCGATCGTGAAGGAAATCGCCGAGGCGCACGGCGCCCGCGTCGAGGTGCACGACGGTCCGGGCGGGCGGGGCACGCGGATCGTCGTGCGGTTCGCCGCGCTCGAACGGCACGCGCCGGTTGCGCGTACGATGCCGGTGGCTACTTCACAGGAGCGGCAGTGAACAACGAGAAAATCAAGATCAAGGTCACCGAAACCGGCCAGTCGCTGGATGTGGTCGTATTCAGCAAGCGGGCCGACTGCATCGAGGTGATCCTCGGCGAGGGGGTGCACAACATGAAGTGCGCGCTGACGCCCACCCGCAACGGCATGGCGTACGTCGGCAGCATCAAGGGGCGCGAGCTGGTCTACGAGCGCAGCCGCGACCAGGTCGCGGCCGACATCGAGCGGCTCAACCCGAACGTGCGCGGCCCCCGCCGGCGCTAGACGCCGAGCAGCTCGTCGATGACGCCGCGTGCGGCGCTGTCGCTCATTCCCTTCAGGTCGAGGTAGGCGGTCCCGCCGAGCGCCTTGACCGCGATCTCCAGCCCCTCTGCGGCGATCGCGTGGCGCGTGAAGTCGGCGCTCAGCACGCACACCACCGGCGTCGCGCGGTGGCGCTCCTGCCAGCGCACGTGGCGCAGCAGGTCGAACATGCGCGACTCGTCGAAGTGCACGCCGATCACGATCAGGTCGAAATTGCGCCCGGCGAGGGTGGACCTCGCCTCGTCGAGCGTGCGCACGAACGTCAATTCGTGCCCGTTCAGCATGGCCGAAATGCGGACGTCGGAATGGTCCGCCACCAGGATCAACTTCTTCATCGGGAGCGCTGTCATGGTAGTGAGCCATGACGGCGTCCCTGTTTACACGACAGTGGTCCGGCCGGATTAGTCCTTCTTGCGCAAAGCTGACTTGGGACGGAAGGCCTTCACCACCGATTCGCGCGTCTCGACGTACGGCCCGCCGATCAGGTCGATGCAGTAGGGCACCGCGGCGAACACGCCGTCGAGCGTCTCCTTGATCGCCTTCGGCTGGCCGGGAAGGTTGATGATCAGGCACTTGCCGCGCACCACCGCCACCTGGCGCGAAAGGATCGCGGTAGGCACGTACTTCAGGCTCACGGCCCGCATTTGCTCCCCGAATCCAGGCATCACCTTTTCCGCTACCGCGAGCGTGGCCTCCGGGGTCACGTCGCGCGGCGCCGGTCCGGTGCCGCCGGTAGTGAGGATCAGGTGGCAGCCCTTGCGGTCGGCCAGGTCCTTCAGCGTGCCCTCGATCATCGGCTGCTCGTCGGCGATCAGGCGCGTCTCCTCCCGCCAGGCCGGCGAGGCGATCGCCGCGTTGAGCCACTCGCGCAGGGCGGGGATGCCCTCGTCGCGGTAGACCCCGGCCGAAGCGCGGTCGCTGATGGAGACGATGCCGACGACCAGTTCCTCGCTCATAGGATCTCAAAAACCTCGAGTTCGACCGCTGCCGCGCGCCGCGCGCCGGTGCCGACGCAGACGATGCGGTTGAGCCAGGCGTAGCGCGCGTCGCCGGTCTCGAACCAGGGCGTGGTGCGCATGTAGTAGAGCGCCGGATCGACCGGCTCGCCGGCGGCCAGCCGCTTGATCACTTCGGGCGGGCCGTGCCGCACGCCGCGGTTGCTGACGTAGATCAGGCAGCCGTCGCCGGTTTCGATTGTATAGCGCGCGTCGAGCTCGGCGACGCCGTCGGCGCGGATCACCTGCCAGTCGGCGCCGCCCGGCAGCACGCGGCCGGAAAGCCGCTCGCCGCTCACCCGACCGCCGGTGATCGGAATGATGCGCCGGCGCCCGTGCGGCGCTTCGCCCAGCTCCTGCGCCGGGGCGAGGGTGATCTCAGCGCGCAATAAGGGTTTAAGAAGCAGGGGGCGCAGATTCAATCGACTTGAGCAGCCTGAAAAGTTCACGGTAAGCGCGCGGGGGCCTTCCTTCTTCCCTTTCCCTGCGGGAGTTCCGGACAAGGGCGCGCAGAGTCGGGAGATCCGCCGAAGGATGGGTGGCGGCGAAATGCTCGAGCGCCTCGTCGTCAGCCAGCAAGCGCGCGCGCAGCGCCTCCAGGCGCTTGTGCTGCGCATTGGCTTGCGTCGAGGTGCCGGTGAGCTCGTCCAGCTTGGCGCGGATCGGCGCCGGATCGACCTCGCGCATCAGCCGGCCGATGTATTGCAGCTGACGGCGCCGCGCCTCGTGGCTCGAGATGCGCTTCGCCTCGAGCACGGCGTCGCGCAGGTCGCGCTCGAGGAAATCCAGCTGCGACTCGGGCAATTCCACCAGCGCCGCGCCGAGCGCCTGCAGCTCGAGCATCTCCTGCTTGCGTTTCGTCTTGCTGACGATTTCGTCGGCCATCGCGCGCTATCATAGCGCGCCATGTCGAAGCGCCTCGGATTCAGCTGCGCGCCGCAGGAGTTGCGCGATCTCGCGCGCGCCGCGCTGGAGCGGGCGCGGCGCGGCGGCGCGAGCGGCTGCGACTGCGACGTGAGCGAGGGCTACGGCCTGACGGTGACGGTGCGCAAGGGCAAGCCCGACGTGGTCGAGCACAACCGCGACCGCTCGATCGGCGTCTCGGTCTACCTGGGTGAGCGCCCGCGCGCCAGGCGGGGGCATGCCAGCACCTCCGATTTCTCGCCCGCCGCGCTCGAGCAGACGGTCGACGCGGCGCTCGCCATCGCGCGCCACACCGCCGAGGACGACTGCGCCGGGCTGCCCGAGCCCGACCAGCTGGCGCGCGAGCTGCCCGACCTCGACCTGTTCCATCCCTGGGCGCTCGACACCGAGGAGGCGATCGACCTGGCGCGGCGCTGCGAGGCGGCGGCGTTAGGCGTGTCGAAGAAGATCACCAACTCGGAGGGCGCCACGGTGTCGGCGCAGCACTCCCAGTTCGCCTTCGCCAACAGCCTGGGCTTCATCGGCGGCAATCCCGGCTCGCGCCATTACCTGTCCTGCTCCGTCATCGCGGAGGACAAGGGGCTCATGCAGCGCGACGACTGGCACAGCGCCTCGCGCGTGCCGCAGCGCATCGCCGAGCCGCGCGCGCGCGGCCGCTACGCCGCCGAGCGCGCCCTGGCGCGCCTGAACTCACGCAAGATCGCCACCTGCCAGGCGCCGGTGCTGTTCGAGGCGCCGGTGGCGATCGGCTTGATCGGCCATTTCATCTCGGCGGTGAACGGCGGCAACCTCTATCGCAAGACCTCGTTCCTTCCCGGCAGCCTCGGCAAGCAGGTGTTCTCGCCGCTGGTGCGCATCGAAGAGCGGCCGCTCGAGCCGCAGGGGCAGGCGAGCGGCACGTTCGACGAGGAGGGCGTGGCGACGCGCGAGCGCGCCGTGGTCCGCGACGGCGTGGTCGAGGGCTACTTCCTCGGCAGCTACTCGGCGCGCAAGCTCGGCATGCAGAGCACCGGCAACGCCGGCGGCCACCACAACCTCGTCGTGGCGCCCGGCAAGCGCGACTTCCGCGCCATGCTGCGCGAGATGGGGCGCGGCCTGCTGGTCACCGAGCTGCTCGGGCAGGGCGTGAACATGGTGACCGGCGACTACTCCCGCGGCGCGGCCGGCTACTGGGTCGAAGGCGGCGAGATCCGCTACCCGGTCGAGGAGATCACCATCGCCGGCAACCTGAAGGACATGTTCCGCGGCATCGCCGCCATCGGCAGCGACGTCCTGGTGCGCAGCGGCCGCAGCTGCGGCTCGATCCTGGTCGACAACATGACCATCGCCGGCGACTGAAAAGGGTTCCCGCTTGCGCGGGAACGACTCGATGCAAGTCTTAGTCCAACAGGCATGGGCCATGCCTGCACGCCGGCCGATTTTCCCCGGCGTCCTGCGCCGAAGCGCGAGCACCCGGTTACCGCAGTCCTGGCGGTGGTTGCGATCGTCCTGGCCGTGCTGCTGATCGCCTGGGCGCGCATCGAAGTGCACGGCACCGCGGACCTTGCGGCGCTGGCGGACGAAAGGGGCGAGGAGCATTCCACTATATTGAATGGCGGCAAGGCGGCGGAGAACGAAGCCGCTTCCAGCCGCTGGGCGACAGGCTTCTCGCACTAGTGCCTCAGGCATAATCGGCCGATGCGATCCCTTGCCTCCGTAGCGTTCCTCGTCCTCCTCTCCACCGCCGTCCATGCGCAGGCGCCCGCGAAGAAGCCGCCGCAGCAGCCCGACGTCATCTTCGTGCCGACGCCGCAGGAGGTGGTCGACGAGATGCTGCGCCTCGCCAACGTGAAGAAGGGCGACGTGCTCTACGACCTCGGCTCCGGCGACGGCCGCATCCCGATCACCGCCGCGCGCAAGTACGGCGTGCGCGGCGTCGGCATCGACATCGACCCGGCGCGCATCGCCGAGGCGAACGAGAACGCCAGGCGCAACGGCGTCACCGACCTGGTCAAGTTCCGGCAGGACGACCTGTTCAAGTCCGATTTCCGCGAGGCGACCGTGGTCACGCTCTACCTGCTGCCCGACCTCAACGAGAAGCTGCGGCCGAAGCTGTGGGCCGAGCTGAAGCCCGGCACGCGCGTCGTGTCGCACCAGTTCGACATGGGCAAGTGGAAGCCGGAGAAGGTGGTCGAGCTGAGCGGCCGCACCATCTACTTCTGGACCATTCCCGCGCGCGGCGAGCAGAAGAAGAAGTAGCCTTGAAGAAGCCCCTGGTCATCGAGGTCGCCTCGGACGTCATCTGTCCGTGGTGCTACATCGGCAAGCGGCGCCTGGAGAAGGCGCTCTCGCTGCTGGAGGGCGAGGTGCAGCCCGAGATCCGCTGGCTGCCGTTCCAG
>DASUZH010000430.1:0-4326 GCA_036376975.1 Burkholderiales bacterium
GGTGCGCAAGATGCGCAGGCTGTCGGGCAGCAGCAGCAGCGACTGGTCGAGCACGTCCACCACCAGCTTCAGCACCCAGAGAGTGATGGCGAGCGGGATCCAGATCAGCAGTCCGGTGATGAAGTACTTTTTCACGAGATAGAAACGAAAAAGCCCGGCTCACGCCGGGCCGACATTATTGGTTGCGTCATTCAGTCCGCGGTCGCAGGCGCCGATTTTTTCTTCGCTTCGGGCTTGGCCTCGGACTTGGCCTCCGCCTTGGCGTCGGTTTTCAGGTCGGCTTTCTTTTCCGCCGGCTTCTTGCCGGTGGTCTTGAAATCGGTCGCGTACCAGCCGCTTCCCTTCAGCTGGAAGCCGGCGGCGCTGAGCAGCTTCTTGTAGGTTTTCCGGCCGCAGGCCGGGCACTTGGTGAGCGGCTTCTCGGACACCTTCTGCAGGTGCTCCTCCTGGTGCTCGCACGCTTCGCAGCGGTATTCGTAAATCGGCATCCCGCCATTATATCTCTGATTTCAGAAAGGAATATCGTCTTCCATGTCGTCGAACTTGCCGGCCGGCTTCTTCGCCGCCGGCGCCTTCGCCTCGGCCGCCCGCGGCGCGGCGCGCTCGCCGCGCATTTCTCCCGACTCGGCGCGCGGCTCGCCGCCGCCCTCGCGCCGGCCAAGCATCTGCATCACGTCGCCGCGGATCTCGGTGCTGTAGCGATCCTGCCCGTCCTTGTCCTGCCACTTGCGCGTGCGCAGGCTGCCTTCGACGTATACCTGCGAGCCTTTCTTCAGGTACTCGCCGGCAATCTCGGCAAGGCGGCCGAAGAACGAGATGCGGTGCCACTCGGTGGCTTCCTTCATCTCGCCGCTCGTCTTGTCCTTCCATTTGTCGGTCGTGGCCACGCGAATATTGGTGACCGCTTCGCCGCTCGGCAGGAAGCGCGTCTCGGGGTCCGCCCCCAGGTTGCCCACGACGATGACCTTGTTCACCGATGCCATTTCATGACCCTCCTAATTTGATGCACTCACAACGCCGTGCGCGAAACCTCGTTGACCGCCGGCACCGGGCGCATGCCCAAAGCGCACAGCAACCATAGTACGACCAGTGCGGCGCATACACCGAATACTGCGGTAGTTCCGTAGTAGCGTGCGACCCAGCCCCCGACGACACCGCCGAAGAAGACACCCAAAGTCTGGGTCGTGTTGTAAACCCCGATGGCGACGCCGCGACCCGCCGCCGGCGCGAGGCGCGACACGAGCGACGGCAACAGCGCCTCGAGGACGTTGAAGGCGACGAAAAAGGCCAGCATCAGGGCGGCCAGCCCGGCGAGCCCCGCGTCGAGCGCGCCCAGCAGCGCCTCGGCGCCGAGCAGCAGCGCCACCGCCCCGAGCAGGACCGGCTTGGAGCGGTTGCGGCGGTCGGCGTAGAGGATCGCCGGGACCATCAGCACGAACGAGGCAAGTACCACCGGCAGGTAGAGCTTCCAGTGCTCCTCCAGCGCGAGGCCGGCCTGCACCAGCAGGGGCGGCACGACGACGAACATGGCGTACAGGACGATGTGCAGGATGAAGATGCCGGCGTTCAGCCGCAGCAACTCCGGATCGAGCACGCCCTCGCGCAGCGTGGCGCGGCCGGACAGCCGCGGCGGCGCCGCCGGCGGCTCGGGCACCAGATACTTGACCACCGCGATCGCGGCGAGGCACAGCACCCCGGTGAGCGCGAACAGGCCCTCCAGGCCGATCGAGCGGTAGAGCAGCGGCGCGCCGACCAGCGACAGCGCGAACATCAGGCCGATCATCGAGCCGATCATCGCCATCACCTTGGTGCGGTGCTCCGCCCGGGTCAGGTCGGCGGCCAGCGCCATCGCGACCGAGGAAATCGCGCCGGCGCCCTGCAGCGCGCGCGCGGCGATGGCAGTCCAGATGTCGTCGGCGGCGATGCCGAGGAAGCTGCCGGCGGCGAAGACCAGCAGCCCGGCGTACAGCACGCGCTTGCGGCCCCAGCGGTCGGAGGCGAGGCCGAAGGGAATCTGCAGGATGCCCTGCGTCAGGCCGTAGATGCCGAGCGCGATCCCCACCAGCCTGAGGTCCTCGCCGCCGCGCATCTTCGGCGCGTGCACCGCGAGCACCGGCAGGATGAAGAACAGGCCGAGCATGCGCAGCCCGAAAACTCCGGCAAGGCTCGCGCCGGCGCGCACTTCGGCCGGGCTCATCCGGTCTGGCTGCATGGAAGGGTATCGGCGGGAAAATGAAACACGTTATAGTAGCAAGTTTCTCTCTGCGAATTCACGAATGGATTCGATTCGAATCCGCGGCGCACGCACTCACAATCTCAACAACGTCAGCCTCGAGCTGCCGCGCAACCGGCTGGTCGTGATCACCGGGCTGTCGGGCTCGGGCAAGAGCTCGCTCGCCTTCGACACGCTGTACGCCGAGGGGCAGCGGCGCTACGTCGAGTCGCTCTCCGCCTACGCGCGCCAGTTCCTGCAGCTGATGGAGAAGCCCGACGTCGACCTGATCGAGGGGCTGTCGCCGGCGATCGCGATCGAGCAGAAGGCGGCGAGCCACAACCCGCGCTCCACGGTCGGCACGGTAACCGAGATCCACGACTACCTGCGCCTGCTGTACGCGCGCGCCGGCACGCCGTACTGCCCGGAGCACGGCCTCGCGCTGCAGGCGCAGACCGTGACGCAGATGGTCGACCACGTGCTGGCGCTGCCCGAGGACACCAAGCTCATGCTGCTCGCGCCGGTGGTGACCGGGCGCAAGGGCGAGCAGGCCGACCTGCTCGAGGAGCTGCGCGCCCAGGGATTCACGCGCGTGCGCGTCGACGGCAAGGTGCACGACCTCGACGGCGCGCCGCGCCTCGCGCGCAACCTCAAGCACTCGGTCGACGTGGTGATCGACCGGCTGCGCGCGCGCGCCGACGCCAGGCAGCGGCTGGCCGAGTCGTTCGAGACGGCGTTGCGCCACGCCGACGGCAAGGCGATGGTGGTCGAAGTCGATTCGAGGAAGGAGCATCTGTTCTCGGCGAACTTCTCCTGCCCGGCGTGCGACTACTCGCTGCCCGAGCTCGAGCCGCGCCTGTTCTCCTTCAACAACCCGATGGGCGCCTGCCCGCGCTGCGACGGCCTCGGCGCGATCGAGTTCTTCGATCCGAAGCGCGTCGTCGCGCACCCGAACCTGTCGCTGGCGAGCGGCGCGATCCGCGGCTGGGACCGGCGCAACCACTTCTACTACTCGATGCTGCAGTCGCTCGCGACGCACTTCCGCTTCGACATCGAGCAGCCTTGGGAGCTGCTGCCCGACGCGGTGCAGAAACTGGTGCTGTACGGCTCGGGCAAGGAGAAGGTCGCCTTCCGCTACCTCGGCGAGCGCGGGCGCAGCACGGTGAAGGAGCACGCCTTCGAGGGCGTGGTGCCGAACCTCGAGCGCCGCTACCGCGAGACCGACTCGGTGGTGGTGCGCGAGGAGCTCGCCAAGCACCTCAATACGCGCACCTGCCCGGAGTGCGACGGCGCCCGCCTGCGGCGCGAGGCGCGCCACGTCAAGGTTGCGGAGCGCACGCTGTTCGAGGTTTCAGGCCTTCCCCTGAAAAATACCCTCGAATTCTTCCGCGGCCTGCAGCTCGAGGGCGCGAAGGGCCAGGTCGCCGAGCGCATCGTGCGCGAGATCGCCAATCGCCTCGAGTTCCTGGTCAACGTCGGGCTCGACTACCTGGCGCTCGGCCGCTCGGCCGAGACGCTCTCCGGCGGCGAGGCGCAGCGCATCCGCCTCGCCAGCCAGATCGGCTCGGGCCTCACCGGCGTGATGTACGTGCTCGACGAGCCGTCGATCGGCCTGCACCAGCGCGACAACGCGCGCCTGATCGAGACCCTCAAGCGGCTGCGCGACCTCGGCAACTCGGTGATCGTGGTCGAGCACGACGAGGAGGCGATCCGCGCCGCCGACTACGTCGTCGACATGGGGCCGGGCGCGGGCGAGGCCGGCGGGCGCGTGGTCGCCGAAGGCGCGCCGCAGGCGATCGTCGACAGCGAAGCGTCGCTCACCGGCCGCTACCTGTCGGGGAAGATGTCGATCCAGGTGCCGCGCCTGCGCAACCGGCCGGACGGCAACAAGATCGTCGTCGAGAAGGCACGCGGGAACAACCTGAAGGAGGTCGATTTCGAGCTGCCCCTCGGGCTTCTCGTCTGCGTGACCGGCGTGTCGGGCTCGGGCAAGTCGACCCTGATCAACGACACTCTTTACGCCGCCGCGGCCCGGCACCTGCACGGCGCCGCCGCCGAGCCGGCGGCGCACGAGGCGATCGCCGGCCTCGAGCAGCTCGACAAGGTGGTGAGCG
>DASUZH010000431.1:0-3697 GCA_036376975.1 Burkholderiales bacterium
ACTGCGGGCATTCGCCCCAGGCCGTAGTTGCAGCGCCGCGAATTCCTCCGCCTCCTCTCCCTCGCCGCCGCGGCAGGCGCCAGCTTGCGGCCGGAACGGAGCGAGGCGCAGGCCGCCGCCGCCCTGTACGACGCCAGGCCGTTCGGCAACGTCTCGCTGCTGCACATCACCGACACTCACGCGCAGCTGCTGCCGACGTACTTCAGGGAGCCCGAGGGCGAGGGCTTTCTCAAGAAATACCAGATCGGAAGAAACAGCCGCCAGGCTTACGCGTACAGCCAGCTCGATTTCGAGACCCTGGCGCGGCGCTACGGCAAGGTCGGCGGCTTCGCCCACCTCGCCACGCTGGTCAAGCGGATCAGGGCGGCGCGCCCCGGCGCGCTGCTGCTCGACGGCGGCGACAGCTGGCAGGGCTCGGCCACCGCGCTGTGGACCCGCGGCGCCGACATGATCGGCGCGCAGCGCCTGCTCGGGGTGCATTTCACCACCGGGCACTGGGAGTTCACCTACGGCGCGCAGCGCGTGCTGGAAGCGCTGGAGCGCGAGCTGCTGCCGATGGAGTTCCTCGCGCAGAACGTGCGCACCGCCGACTTCGAGGACCCGGTGTTCAAGCCCTACGCGCTGCGCGCCGTCAACAAGGTTCCGGTGGCGGTGATCGGCCAGGCCTACCCGTACACGCCGATCGCCAACCCGCGCCACTTCGTGCCGGACTGGAGCTTCGGCATCCAGGAAACCCGGCTGCAGGCGATGATCGACGAAGCGCGCGGCAAGGGCGCGCGCGTGGTGGTGCTGCTGTCGCACAACGGGCGCGCGATCGACCTCAAGCTCGCCGGCCGCGTGCGCGGCCTCGACGCGATCCTCGGCGGCCACACGCACGACGGCCAGCCGCAGGCGGCGCGCGTCGGCCGCACGCTGGTGACCAACGCCGGCTGCAACGGCAAGTTCCTCGGCGTGCTCGACCTGCAGGTCGGCAAGCAGGGCGTGACCGACTACCGCTATCGCCTGCTTCCCATCTTCTCCAATCTGATTCCTGCGGACGCTGAAATGGCCGCCTATATCGCGCAGGCCAGGCAGCCTTTCGAGGACAAGCTGCGGGAGAAGCTCGCGGTCACGCAAGGAACCCTCTACCGCCGCGGCACCTACAACGGCACCTTCGACCAGCTGATCCTCGAAGCGCTGCTCGCGCAGAAGGACGCGCAGATCGCCTTCTCGCCCGGCTTCCGCTGGGGTACCACGCTGCTGCCGGGCGACGCGATCACCCTCGAGCACCTGATGGACCAGACCGCGATCACCTACCCGCAGGTCACGCTCAACACGCTCACCGGCGCGCAGATCAAGGCGGTGCTGGAGGACGTCGCCGACAACCTGTTCCACGCCGACCCCTACTCGCGCCAGGGCGGCGACATGGTGCGCGTCGCCGGCATGAGCTACGCGCTCGACCCGGCGGCAAAGGTCGGCGCGCGGGTCTCCGACCTGCGCATCGGCGGCGCGCCGATGGGCGCCGACACGGCGTACAAGGTGGCCGGCTGGGCCTCGGTGCAGGAGGGCGTGAGCGGCGAGCCGGTGTGGGAGGTCGCGGCGCGGCACCTGCGCGAGGCGAAGACCGTCCGGCGCCTCGCGCCGGCGCAGCCTCGCCTGCGCGCCGCGCGCCGTGCCTAGCCGCGCCGGCTGGCGGCGGATCCTGACGGTATTTGCCGTCAGCAAGGTCATCGCGGTGGTCGCGCTGTTCGCCGGATTCTGGTTCAACTTCTTTCCCTTCAACTCGTGGAACTACGTCGCCTACACCCTCGATGCGGCCGGGTTCCAGCTTCCCTTCATCAACTGGGACGGGCAGTGGTACCTGAGGATCGCAGTGCTCGGGTACGAGCCGCCGCCCAGCCTGACGGTGGTCTTCTATCCGCTGCTCCCGGCGCTGATCGCCAGCGTGATGCGGCTCGGCCTCGAGCCGATCAACGCCGGGCTGGTGGTGGTGACGCTGTTCTCGGCCACCGCCCTGCTGACGCTCGAGCGGCTGCTGCCGCGCGAGGAGCGCGGCCCCTCCTCGCTGTGGCTGCTGGCGAGCTATCCGACCGCGTTCTACCTGAGCACGCTGTACAACGAGGCGCTGTTCCTCACCGCGTTCTTCGGCCTGCTCTGGTCGCTGCGCGACGCGCGGCGCGCGCCATGGGCCCTGCTCTGCGCCGCGGCGCTGCCGCTCACGCGCGGCCAGGGGCTATGGCTCGCCGCTCCCCTCGTCGCCGCGTGGCTGGTGCTCCAGCTGCGCCGCGTCCGTCCGGGCGCCGGCGCGAGCCTCGCCGCGGAACCCGCCAGCCTCGCGTCGGCCACCGTCGGCTACGCCCTCGGCGCGGCGGTCTACTTCGCCTATTTCGGCGCGGCCTTCGGCAATCCCCTGATCGGCGTGCAGATGGCGCCCGAAATGGGAACCGGCACCCGGCTCGCCAACCTGTTCGACCTGCCGCGCTTCCTGGGCATGCTGTTCGGCCCGACGGACCGGCTGCTCGACGTGCGGCAGAGCGCCTTCGACAAGACGATGATGCTGCTTTCGTTCCTCGCCCTGCTGTTCGCCGTGGCGCGCGGCGTGCGCGACCCGTTCCTGCTCACCGCCTGGGCCTGCCTGGCGGTGCTGCCGGCCATGATGGGCGAAGGCACTTCGTACGGCCGCTACTCCCTGCTCGCCTGGGCCTGCTTCGTCCCGGCGGTCGGGCCCAGCCTCGGCGCGCCGGCGAAATGGACCCTGATCCTGGCTGGATTCGCGGCGCAGGCGTGGCTCGCGTACCAGTTCGGCGGCAACCGATGGGTAGGTTAGATTGTCTACCCTATCCGGCCTTCGGGCGTTGAAGCGGAAGCAATGAGAAGCGGACTCAAAGTCGTCGTCGCAGCCGTCGTCCTGGCCCTGGCCGGGGGCGGCTGGTACTGGTACCGCGGCAAGGCCGCCGACGGGGGGGTGCGCTATCGCACCGCCAAGGTCGAGCGCGGCCCGATCACCGCGGTGGTGGTGGCGAGCGGCACCCTGAACGCGGTCACCACGGTGCAGGTCGGCTCGCAGATCTCCGGCCAGGTGAAGGACATCTACGCCGACTTCAACACCGCGGTGAAGAAGGACCAGGTCATCGCGCGCATCGATCCGTCGACTTTCGAGCTGCGGGTGAACCAGGCGCGCGCCGACGTCGACGCCGCCGAGAGCGCGGTGATGGTGGCGCGCTCCGGCCAGGTGGCGCAGCAGGCCGAGATCGGGCGCGTCAAGGTGACGCTGGCCGACGCGCAGCGCGACTTCGAGCGCAAGAAGACGCTGGTCGACAAGAACTTCATCTCCGGCGCCGAGCTCGACAAGGCGCGCACCGTGCTCGACAGCACGCGCGAGCAGCTGAAGGCGGTCGAGGCGCAGCTCAAGGTGAGCGAGGCGCAGATTTCCAGCGCGCTCGCCGCGGTCAAGCAGCGCCAGTCGCTGCTGCGCCAGGCGCAGGTCGACCTCGAGCGCACCATCATCCGCGCGCCGGTCGACGGCACCGTGATCCTGCGCAACGTCGACGCCGGGCAGACGGTGGCCGCCAGCCTGCAGGCGCCGGTGCTGTTCACCATCGCGCAGGACCTGCGCGACATGCAGGTCGAGGCGGCGATCGACGAGGCCGACGTCGGCCGCCTGCGCGTCGGCCTGGCCACCAGCTTCTCGGTCGACGCCTTCCCGCGGCGCAACTTC
>DASUZH010000432.1:0-2672 GCA_036376975.1 Burkholderiales bacterium
AAGCTCGCGCCCGCGGCATCGAGCACGAGCTTCATGTTGCGGAACACCTGCCGCGTCTGCTCGGCGACGTCGTCGCCGCCCACCACCTTGCCGCTCTTGTCGGTGGGCGGGATGCCGGCGATGAACAGCAGGTCGCCGAACCGGACGGCGTCGCAGTAATGGCTGATGGGCGGGGCCAGCCCATCAACCATGAACTCCTTCTTCATTTCTTTTTCGCTGCAGGTTTCGTTTCGGGCCAATAGTAGTTCGCCGCGAACGAGTAGGGCGGCAGCATGAACCGCTTCGCCGGCACGGCGACCGCGGCCCACGCGCGCTGCGAGTCCCACACCTTCTTGAAGAACGCGTTCTTCCCCGCCTCCTCCTGCGCCAGGTCGTCCCACGCCTTCAGGTAGGCGACCAGGATGTCCGGCGGCGTGCGCAGCACCTGCACGCCGTGCTTCTCGCGGAACTCCTTCAGCGCATCGGCGTTCTCGCGCTGGTTCTTCGCGATCCAGCTGATGAAGGCGTCGCGCAGCGCCGAGCGCACCTGCTCCTGCTGCACCGGCGCGAGGCTCTTCCAGACCTCGGTGTTGAAGGTCAGCTCGCCGATGGTGTTGTTCTCGTGCAGCCCCGGCGTGTAGTGGTACTTCCACACCTGGTGCAGGCCGAGGCGCAGGTCCTCGATGCCGCCGACCCACTCGGCGCAGTCGATCACGCCGCGCTGCGCGGCCGGGATGATCTCGCCGCCGGGCATGTTGACGGTCGACATGCCCATGCGGTTGAACACCTCCGCGTTGATGCCGGTCTGGCGGCACTTCATGCCCTTGAAGTCGGCCAGGTTCTTGATCGGCCGCTTGAACCAGCCGAAGGCCTGCGGGCTGGTCGGGTGCGCGGAGAACGGCATCAGGTTGAGCTTCAGCTCCTTCTGGTACAGCTCGATCCACAGGTCGTGGCCGCCGCCTTCCCACATCCAGCCGAGGTAGTCGGTGTGGTCCATGCCGAACGGGCCGCCCGGAGGGCCGGCGAACAGCACCGCGGCGCGGTTCTTGTTCACCCAGTAGTAGGAGATCGAGTGGTAGCCGTCGATCACCTTCTTGCTCGCCGCGTCGAGCACCTCGAACGCCGGCACGATCTGGCCGGCGGCCATCACGTCGACCTTGACCTGGCCGCCGCTGATCTTGTCGAGGCGGTCGGCGAAGATGCGGAAGTGGTCCTGCGCCGCGATGCCGGCCGGCCACGACGACTGCATCTTGAGGGTCTTCGCCTGCTGCGCGTGGGCGGCCGTGCCCAGCAGCGCGGCGATTAGGACAGCCAGGGCCTTGTTCATGGATCCTCCTCCTTTATCGGAAGGTCCACACTAGGCCAGCCTTTGGCCGATCTCAACCTCAGTTTTGCAGGCGGGCCAGCACGGCGGCCGCCCTGCGGTGCTCGGCGAGCGCCGAGCGCAGCGTATCGTCGCCCTCGTGGTCGTGCCCCGCGCAGTGCAGCCGCTCGTGGCGCTGGACCTGGGCGGACGGGGGGAAGTCCGCGCTGAACCAGATGTCGCAGCGGCGCTCCGCGAAGCTCACCTCGGCGCACGAGAGCGGCGGGCCGCTGAATGAGGTATAGCGCGCGCAGCGCGCGCGCATCTCCGCGTGCGGCACGTAGTGCTCGTAGACCGCGAGCTGCGGCCAGCCTACGATCGCCGGTCCCATTTCCATCCCGGCGCACCCCGCCAGGAGGCCGAGAGCGAGGCCGGCTGCCTGTGTTCGCAGATTCGTCCGCATACGGCTTCACGATGCGGGCTGCGGCGGCGCAGGACCGGCGGCATATCTCACGTCGCGGCCGATTTCGGTCGGCGCGGTGCGCTATTTGGCAGCGGAAAAACAACAGCGCGGAACTAGTACGCGCGTGAATATTTCGCGCGCAAATCCTTCACGCCGGGCGCTGCGTGGGCCGCGGCTTCTGCCGCACTATGCGGCGGGATGGAAGCCGCCCCGCGACATGGCCTCGCGCGCCGCGGGCGAGCGCAGGAGCTCGAGTAGCCTCAGCGCGCGTGCCGGATCGGCCGCGTCGGCGCTGACGCCGGCCGCGAAATGCGTCATGACCTGGATCGGGTCGGGCAGGGGGCCGACGATGTCGATGCCGGGGACGGGCGCCAGCTCGCAGAGCTGCTGGATCGCGATCTCTGCCTCGCCGGATGCGGCCGCCAGGCCCACCGGGCCTTTCTCGATCACCAGGCGCTTCTTCAGCCGGATCTGGAAGCGCTCGAGCAGCTGCGCGAAATAGATCCCGCTCGCGCCGACCTTGGAATGCGCGACCGAGCGGGCGGCGGTCAGGGCGCGCACGAAGGCCTGGACCGAGCTGATGTCGGGGCGCGGCGCTCCTGCGCGCACCGCCACCCCGACGCCCGAGCTGCCGATCGCGCGCGCTTCGGTCACGCGGCCCTGCCTGCGCAGCTCGTCCATCGCCTCGGCGGTCAGCACCAGGAAATCCGCGCGCTCGCCGCCCGCGAGGCGCCGGAGGATCGCCTGGGTGGCGTCGAAGCGCAGGTCGAGCAGGCCGACGACGTGCTCGAAATCCGGCCGGAATTTCTCCAGCACCCCTTTCATCGCGAGCGAGCTCAAGACTACGGTTGCCATGCGACAATTTTCCCATGGCCACCGACCCGACCCGCAAGGCGCAGATCGACGCCGTCCTGCTCAAGCTCCCCG
>DASUZH010000433.1:0-2965 GCA_036376975.1 Burkholderiales bacterium
TCGTCGTAGCGCGGCGTGGAGTTGTTGTGGAAGCCGTGCTGCGTGCCGGGGTAGGTATGGATCTCGTGCCGCACGTTCGCCGCCTTCAGCGCCTGCTCGAAGGCCGGGTACATCGAGTTGATGCGGTCGTCGTTGCCGGCGAGCTGGGCGAGGATCGGCGCCTTGATCTTCGGCACTGAGGCGGTTTCGGCGGCGGCGCCGTAGTAAGGCACCGCGGCCTGCAGGTCCGCGCCCATCGCCACCGCCAGGTAGTTGGTCGTCCCGCCGCCCCAGCAGAAGCCCGTCGCGCCGAGCTTGCCGCTCGAGAGCTTGTGCGCCTTGAGGAATTTCGCGCTGTTCAGCATGTCGGTGCGCAGCTTCGGCTGGTCGAGGCCGGACTGGAGCGTGCGGCCGTCGTCGTCGTTGCCGGGATAGCCGCCGACCGGGAACAAGCCGTCCGGCGCGAGCGCGAGGAAGCCGTCCGCCGCGAGGCGGCGCGCGACGTCCTCGATGTAGGGGTTGAGGCCGCGGTTCTCGTGGATCACCAGCACCGCCGGGAACGGGCCGTTGCCGGTGGGCTGCACCAGGTAACCCTTCATCTGTCCTGAGTTTCCTCCCGGCGACGGATAGGTGACGTAGTTCGCCTTGATGCGCGAGTCGGTGAAGGAGATGGTCTGCGCCTGCGCGTAGCGCGGCAGCAGCGCCTGCGCCATCGCCAGGCCGCCGACCACGATCGCCGCCGAGCGCGCGAGGAACTCGCGCCGGTCGATCCCGCCGTGGCAGTACTCGTCGTACAGGTCGTAGACGCGCTGGTCGATCTCGAGCTGGGTGACGGCCTTCAACGGTGCGTTCATTGCTCTCCTCTGGGTAAGTTTTTCAAAGGTTGCTCGTGTTATAAACAGGCTGACGTGCGATTTCAATCCATGATTCGCGCGACGGCGACGCCCGGCACGGACGCACCGCCGCGGGGCCTCCTCGCCTTCTACTGGCATTTCGTACGGCAGACCAAAGGCTGGTACGCGGCGCTGCTCGTCTCCAGCCTCGCACTCGCCCTCGTCGACACCCTGGTGCCGGTGTTCCTCGGCCAGCTGGTCTCGCTGATGGAGGCCGCCGACCGCCAGGCGGCGCTGGCGGCGAAATGGCCGCTGCTCATCGGGATGGTGGCGGTGATCCTGTTCATCCGCCCGCTGGTGCTGCTGGCGGACATGACGATCCGCCACGCCGCGCTGGTGCCCGGCGTCACCAGCCTGATCCGCTGGCAGAGCCACTGGCACGTGGTGCGCCAGAGCTGGCCGTTCTTCCAGAACGACTTCGCCGGCCGCATCGCCAACCGCGTCATGCAGACCGCCAACGCGCTGCGCGAGAGCGTGATGGCGAGCATCCGCGCCATCTGGTACATCGCGGTCTACGGCGCGGCGACGTTCTTCCTGCTGCTCTTCTCCGACTGGCGCCTCGCGGCGCCGCTGGTCGCCTGGACCGTCGGCTACGTCGTGTTCCTGCGCCTGATGGTGCCGCCGATGCGCGACCTGTCGATGGCCAGCTCGGAGGCGCGCTCGATGGTGATGGCGCGCGTGGTCGACAGCTACACCAACATCCTGACGGTGAAGCTGTTCGCGCGCATGGCGGACGAGGACGCGTACGTGCGCGACAGCATCGACTCGCACCAGCGCGCGATCCGCAAGCACATGCGCCTGGTGACGCGCTTCATCCTCTGGCTCACCGCGCTGAACGCCTTCCTCCTCGTCGGCACCGCGGCGATCGGCATCTGGCTGTGGGTGCAGGGCGCGGTGAGCGCCGGCCTGGTCGCCATGGCGCTGCCGCTCGCCTGGCAGATCACCTCCACCGCCGCCTGGGTGAGCTGGGAGGCGACCTCGATCTTCGAGAACATCGGCGTGGTGCAGGAAGGCATGCAGAGCATCGCGGTGCCGCAGACCGGCACCGACCGCCCGGACGCCAGGCCGCTGGAAGTGTCGCGCGGCGAGATCGAGTTCGAAGGGATCACGTTCGCGTACGGACAGACGGCTGCGGTACTGCAAGACCTGAATCTGAAGATCCGGCCCGGAGAGCGGGTCGGCATCGTCGGCCGCTCGGGCGCGGGCAAGACGACGCTGGTGAACCTGCTGCTGCGCTTCTTCGAGCTCGAGCAGGGAAGGATCCTGGTCGACGGCCAGGACATCGCGCACGCCACGCAGGAGAGCGTGCGCGCGGCGATCGGCATGGTGACGCAGGACACTTCGCTCCTGCACCGCTCGATCGCCGCCAACATCCGCTACAGCCGGCCCTCCGCCACCGACGCGCAGGTGGTCGACGCGGCGCGCAAGGCGCAGGCGGAATCGTTCATCGAGGGCCTGAAGGACTGGAAGGGCAACACCGGCTACGACGCGCACGTCGGCGAGCGCGGCGTGAAGCTCTCCGGCGGCCAGCGCCAGCGCATCGCCCTCGCCCGCGTGCTGCTGAAGGACGCGCCGATCCTGGTGCTCGACGAGGCCACCTCGGCGCTCGACAGTGAAGTCGAGCTGGCGATCCAGGAGCAGCTGCTCGACCTGATGCAGGGCAAGACGGTCATCGCCATCGCGCACCGCCTGTCGACCATCGCGCGCATGGACCGCCTGATCGTCCTCGAGCACGGCAGCATCGTCGAGAGCGGCACGCACGACGAGCTGCTGCGCCTGGGCGGCCTGTACGAGAAGCTCTGGCGCCACCAGTCCGGCGGCTTCATCGCCGACGACCTCGCCGACGAAGTGGTGTCCTGAAAAGGAACGGGCCCTTTCGGGCCCGTCGGAAAGCGTCGGCTCCTGCGAACCGTTACCTAGCTAGGCTGCGCTTTCCTCGAGGATCAGATAGTCGATCAGACCGTCGTCGTCCTCGTCGACCCCGTAGAGGTTTTCAATCTCCACCGGCTCGAGCAGGGAAGGATCCTGGTCGACGGCCAGGACATCGCGCACGCCACGCAGGAGAGCGTGCGCGCGGCGATCGGCATGGTGAC
>DASUZH010000434.1:0-7802 GCA_036376975.1 Burkholderiales bacterium
GAGTGGCCGAGCGAGTCGTTGACGAACTTGAAGTGGTCGAGGTCGATGAACACCACCGCGATGGCGCGCGGCACGCGCTGCGCGTACACCGCCTGGCGCAGGCGGTCGTTGAGCAGGTTGCGGTTGGGCAGCCCGGTGAGCGCGTCGTAGTTGGCCTGGTGCTCGAGCTGCACCTGGTAGCGCTTGCGCTCGATCGAGTACTGCATCGAGCGCAGCAGCAGCTCGCGGTCCAGGCGCCCCTTCACCAGGTAGTCCTGCGCGCCGCCCTTCACCGCCGACAGCGCGACGGTCTGGTCGTCGTTGCCGGTGAGCACGATGATCGGCACGGTCGGCGAGTGCGCGTAGACCTTGGCGAAGGTCTCCAGGCCGAGGCTGTCGGGCAGCGACAGGTCGAGCAGCACCAGCACCGTCTCGCCCGCCGACAGGTGCTCCAGGCCGTGCTGCAGGCGCTCGGCGCAGTGCAGCGCGAACGGCGCCTGCGGCTCCTCCGCGAGCATCTCGCGGATCAGCCGCGCGTCGCCCGGGTTGTCCTCAATCAGGAGGACTTTGTGCACGGCGGGGCTAGTGCCCGTTCGGAAGCGTTACGACCGTCAGCCAGAACGCATCGATGCTCTTCACCACGACGATGAACTTTTCCAGGTCCACCGGCTTGGTGACGTAGCAGTTCGCGTGCAGGTTGTAGGTCTTCAGCACGTCCTCTTCGGCCTTCGAGGTGGTGAGGATCACCACCGGGATGCGCTTCAGCGCGTCGTCGTTCTTGATCTCCTGCAGCACCTCGCGGCCGTCCTTCTTCGGCAGGTTGAGGTCGAGCAGGATGATGTCGGGGCGCGGCTTGCCGGCGTACTTGCCCTTCTTGCGCAGGAACTCGAGCGCCTCGACGCCGTCCTTCACCCAGTGCAGGTTGCTGTAGACCTTGCCTTCCTTGAGCGCCTCGCGCGTCAGCCGTTCGTCGCCCGGATTGTCCTCCACCAGCAGTATTTCCACCGGCGGCGCCGACCTGTTGGTATCGCTCATTCTTCCCCCTCCTTCGGTAGCGTGAAATGGAACGCGCTGCCCTCGCCCGGCGTCGACTCCACCCAGATGCGGCCGCCGTGGCGCTCGACCACCTTCTTGCAGATCGCCAGGCCGATGCCGGTGCCCGGGTATTCGCCCTTGTTGTGCAGGCGCTGGAACACCATGAAGATACGCTCGAAATACTGCGGCTCGATGCCGATGCCGTTGTCGCGCACCGAGATTTCATACTCTTTTTCTTTTTCCACCGCGTCCACGTGGATCCTCGGCACCGACGCGGAGCGGAACTTGAGCGCGTTGCCGATCAGGTTCTGGAACAGCTGCGCGAGCTGGCCGTCGTCGGCCGCCGCCACCGGCAGCGAGCCGTAGGTCACCGCCGCGCCCGACTCCTCGATCGCCGCGCGCAGGTTGACGATGGCGCGGCGCAGCGCCTGCTCGACCGGCACCGGCTTGAAGTCCTTGCCCTTGGTGCCGACGCGCGAGTAGGCGAGCAGGTCCTCGATCAGCTGCTTCATGCGCGCCGCGCCGTCGACGATGTAGGCGGTGAACTCCTTCGCGTCGCCGTCCAGGCGCTCGCCGTAGCGGCGCATCAGCAGCTGGGTGTAGCTCGACACCATGCGCAGCGGCTCCTGCAGGTCGTGCGAGGCGACGTAGGCGAACTGCTCGAGCTCGGCGTTGGAGCGCTTCAGCTCCTCGTGCGCCTCGCGCAGCTCCTCCTCGGCCTGCTTGCGCTCGGTGATGTCGTCGAACACCGCCACCTCGTAGCGCGGCGTGCCGTCGGCGCGGCGCACCAGCGCGATCGCCAGCTCGCACCACACCACCGCGCCGTCGCCGCGGATGTAGCGCTTCTCGAAGCGCGCCGAGTCGATCTCGCCCCTGTGGATGCGGCGCCGCTCGGCGTCGGTGACGTCGCGGTCGTCGGGGTGCGACACCTCCTTCACCGTCTTGCCGATCAGCTCCTCCTCGGCGTAGCCGAGGATCTCGCACAGGCTGCGGTTGACGCGCACGAAGCGCCCGTCGACCACCTCGCAGATGCCCGAGGCGGCGAGCTGGAAGGTGGTGCGGAAGCGCTCCTCGCTGTCGCGCAGCGCCTGCTCGGCCTGGCGCCGCGAGGTGATGTCGCTGATGGTGGAGACGATGCCGTAGAAGCCGGACTCGCCGGGGCGGCGCAGGAAGCCGGTGTTGGCCTCCAGCCAGGTGATCGACTTGTCCTCGCGCACGATGCCGAGCACCTGGCCGGTGAGCGGCTTGCCGCTGCGCACGGTGATGCGCGTCGGCCGGTCCTCCGGGGCGAGCGGGCTGCCGTCCTCGCGCACGCACGGCAGCAGCGAGGTGAAGCCCGCCTTGCCGATCATCTCTGCGAGCGGCAGCCCGATGATGCGCTCGGCCGCGGCGTTGCCGGCGGTGACGATCAGCGCGGCGTCGTAGACCAGGATGCCCTCGTTCGCCGAGTCGATCACCGCGCGGAAGCGCGACTCGCTCTCGCGCAGCGCCTCGAGCGCCTCCTCCAGCGCGTGCCGTTCCGCAGTGGCGCTCAGGTCCGGGTTGCGCCGCGTCTTGGTCATGGCGCAGGCATTCTAGCCCGGGCGCTACGCGTAAAGCTGCCTGGCGCGGGCCCTCTGCGCGAGCAGCGGCGCGAGCGCCTCCAGCGTCGGCGCCGGCACGCCGGCGGCGCGCGCGAACTCGAGCGGCATGGTTATCTGGGCGTCTATCTCCATCGGGCGGCCGCGCTCGTAGTCCTGCAGCATCGAAGGCTTGTGCGCGGTCATGCCGGAGCTGCGCCCGCCGCCGGGGCGCTCCGGCGCGCCCTCCGGCGAGAGGCCGTAGGCGGCGGCGATCGCCTGGCCCTCGGCTTTCAGCCGCTCCGTCAGGGCGGCGAGCTCGGCGTTGCCGCGCACGCCGCCGACGGTCTCGCCGGTGAGCACGCACAGGATCGAAGTGCCCAGGTTGAGCACCAGCTTCGACCAGATCACCTGCCGGATGTCCTTCGTCGGCGGCGAATACATGTCGCAGGCGTCGAGCACCTTTCGCAGCGCTACTACTCTGGCAGTCTCCCGATTGTCGGGCTCGCCGACGACCAGCATGTTGCGGCCCGGCACGAGGTTCCGGATCACGCCCGGCGCGTCGACTTCGTTCGAGGAGAAAACCACCGCGCCCACCACGCGCTCCGGCGAAACGGCGCGCGCCAGCTCGCCGCCGGGGTCGAGGCGCGAAAGGTCCGGCAGCTTGCGGGCAAGCTGGTGCCCGTACCACCAGGGAATCCCGTTCTGGACGAAGACCACCGCCGTGTCGCGCCCGAGCAGCGGCGCGCAGCCGCGCGCGAATGCCTGCAGCAGGTTGGCCTTCAGGGTGACGAGGACGAAGTCCTGCTCGCCGAGATCGGCCGCGCGCTCGCTGGCGCGCACCCGCCCGCGGATCGTCTGCTCGCCGTGGAGGAGCGTGACGCCCTGCGTGCGCATCGCTTCGAGATGCGCGCCGCGGGCGATGACCGAGACATCATGGCCCGACGCCCCGAGCTTGGCGGCCAGGTGGCCGCCGACCGCGCCGGCGCCGAAAACGCAGATTCGCAAGGCTCTCCCCCTGTGGCTGCAGGGGGAGATTACCTTGGATCGTTACGGAGTCTTCTTCGCAGGATCGCTGGACGAACCGGCGCTGGTCGCGCCCGTGCCGGCGCTCGACTTGTCGGTCGACGAGCTGGAGCTCGAGGACGACGACGGCGAGGACGGCGCCGGGGTGGCCGGCGAGGACGGCGAGGACTTCATCGAGCCCGACGCGGAACCCGACGCGGAGCCCGACGGCGAGGACGGCGAGGTCGACGTGCTGCCCGAGGTGCTGCCCGTGCCGGCCGCGCCCGGGGCGCGGCTATCCGCTCCGCGATCGCAAGCGGCCATCAGGCTCGCGCCCAGCGCGAGGGAAACTGCAACTGCAAGAGACGAAAGCTTCATGTGATACCTCCTTGAGTGGGGTTGCATCCGGAAGCGCAGCAAGCTTCGGGCCGCGATTGCAGCGCCGTGTAAAAGCTTCAGTTCGTCGGCCTGGTTTCCGGGCTGGTCGGGCCGGCGGAATCGCCGCGCTGCTGGAAGTCCTTGTGCTGCGCGGCTTCCTTCGGATCGACCTGGCCCTGGGTCGGATTCGCGCCTTCGCTCTTCTGCTGCGCGGTCGGCGCGCCGGTCTGCGGGCGCGGCGGCTGCGTCATTCCGCTCGCGCCGGATCCGGCGGCGGGCTCGGTGCGGGGCTGGGGCGGACGATCGCAGGCGGCGAGCAGCGCGACGGCTGCGAGCGCTGCAAAGAGGGGTTTCATGGGGGCATCTCCAGTGGTTGAGGGGTGCCCCAGACCTGCAAAATACAGGCCGCACCTGACAGAATTTGTCAGTGGGTGGCCGGGTCAGCGCCCCGCATCGACCTTAAAATCAATACATATCAATGCCTTGGGAGGGGGCCGAGGCATTGGCATGCGGTTTGCGAAGATCACTGAATAGCGAAAGAATGAAGAGATGACGCAGCGCAAGGCGCAGGGGGGTTTCACCTTCATCGAGTTGATGGGCGTGATCGCCATCATGGGGATCCTGACCGTCATGATCGTCCCCAACATCAAGAACTACTCCTCGCGCGCCAAGGTCACGGAAGCGGTCGTCGCGCTCACCAACTGCCGCACGTCGGTGTCGGAGATCTATCAGTCCGGCACGCCGATTCCCCCCGACAGCTGGGGCTGCGACACCAAGCACAAGTCGCAGTACGTCGACGAGATCATGGTCGAGGGCGACGGCATCATCAAGGTGCGCACCAGCCCGCGGCTGGGCGATGCGCGCGTCTCGGTGAAGGACATCACCCTTGCGCCGCTCAACCGCAGCGGCGGGCTGATGAGCGCGGACGACCAGGGCGAGCCGGTGTTCCGCTGGCGCTGCGGCGCGGTGGTCGACGGCACCGACGCCTCGCTCGACGTGATGTTCCTGCCGAGCAGCTGCCGCGGCGTCTAGCCGCGCCCCCCTAGCGGGCGAAACGGAAGCAGCCCTTGCCGGCGCGCTTCGCCTCGTACATCGCCTGATCGGCCAGCCTGAGCAGGTCGGGAATCTCGCCGCGCCCGGCGCCGCAGGCGATGCCGACGCTCGCGCCGATGCGCAGGTCGCGGCCGGGGAACAGGTCGATCTCGCCGATGGTGCGCAGGATGGTCTCGGCGACCAGCTGCGCGTCGGCGTCGTCGCGCATCGAGTCGAGGATCACCACGAACTCGTCGCCGCCCAGGCGCGCGAAGGTGTCGGCGTTGCGGATGCGGCCGCCGACGCGGCGGCTCACCTCCTGCAGCACGCGGTCGCCGGCCTCGTGGCCGAGCGTGTCGTTCACCTGCTTGAAGCCGTCGATGTCGAACAGGATCAGCGCCACGCGCCGCGGATTGCGCGCCGCCGCCGACAGCGTCTTCGACAGCCGCTCCTGGAAGTAGAGCCGGTTGGGCAGCTTGGTGAGCTGGTCCTGCCAGGCGAGGCGCGCGATCTCCTCGGTCTTCTCCTCCAGGCGGCGGTTGCCCCAGGCGATGCGGCGCAGCAGGATGGCGACGTTGATGGTGTTGGCGAGCATCGCCATGATGACCACCGCGCCGAACATCTGGTTCTCGCGCCAGTAGTCGCCGAAAGCCATGTTGTAGCCCATGCCGGCGACCTGCAGCGCGCTGGCCATGTACAGGTACTGGCGGCCGAAGCGCAGCCCCCAGCCGACGGTGGCGAGGAAGAAGAACGCGACGTACGCCGCGAACGCGTCGCCGAAGTAGGCGACCGCGCTGAGCATCAGGTTGTCGATCAGCAGCGCGCTGCCGCGGCGCGCGCGCGTCGGCGCCGGGTGCAGGCGCACGTGGCCGGCGTAGGCGACGGCGAACAGCGGGTAGGCGATGGCGATGAACAGCACCAGGTCGGGCAGCGGGCGGAACTGGCCGATGGTGGCGAGCCCGCCGAGGCCGATCAGCGCGCACACCAGGCGCGTGCGGCTCTGCCCCTCCTCGATGCCGATCGAGGACTCGGCGCTGAGCCACGGCCTGAGCGGCAGCAGCCACTCGACGAACGAGCCGCGCCGCAGCGCGCCGTCAACTGGCGGAGAATCCGTCGATTCCAATCGGAGGCGCAAAAATGAACGGGTTCACGAAGGTAGTCTTGTACACCGATCGCGACGGACGCGCGAAATGGCGCGAGGAGGCGCTGCCTCTTCCCGGCGGCACGCCGCAGGCGATGCTGTCCGAGTTATTCCCTTCGTCCGGCTACCAGCTGCGGCACAGTCCAGTGGGCTTCCGCAGCCAGTGGCATTGCACGCCGCAGGCGCAATGGGTCTTCATCCTCGGCGGCGAGATGGAGATCGGACTGCAGGACAAGACCAGCCGGGTGTTCCGGCCCGGCCAGCACTTCTACTCGGCCGACACGCTGCCGGCGGGCGCCACTTTCGACCCCGCCGTGCACGGCCACTGGAGCGCGCAACGCGGGCCGGATCCGTTGATCACTCTCTTCCTCAAAGGCTAGGCGGGTTGTCGTCCCCGCGAAAGCGGGGACCCATGGATTCCCGCTTGCGCGGGAGTGACGTCGCGGAAGTCGCGCTGTTGTCATCCCCGCGAAAGCGGGGACCCATGGATTCCCGCTTGCGCGGGAATGACGTAGTGGAGGTCGCGCCGTTGTCGTCCCCGCGAAAGCGGGGACCCATGGATTCCCGCCCCCGATAGATTCCCTCGGGGGTGACGTTCTTGCGAATGACGTAGGGGAGGTCGCGCCGTTGTCGTCCCCGCGAAAGCGGGGACCCAGATTTTCAACCCGCCTGATCGGAGATATCCCTCCACTCGGGGTTACCGCGCTCGATGAGCTCGACTTTCCACGCGCGATTCCACTTCTTGAGCCGCTTCTCCCGCGAGATCGCCTCATACATGTCCGCGTGCAGCTCGAAGTACACGAGCGTTTTCACACCGTACTTCTCTGTGAAACCGCCTACCGATCCCGCTCGGTGCGCCTCTATTCGGCCGGCAAGGTTGCTCGTAACGCCGACATACAGTGTTCCGTTTCGTTTACTCGCAAGGATGTACACCGCCGGTTGCCTCATGCGTGAAGCAACGCGGCGATGCTTGAGGTGTTGACGCCGAGAAGACTGGGTCCCCGCTTTCGCGGGGACGACTACCGGGGCAGTGCCAAGCGACAACCCGGCCGTTACTCCCGCGAACGCGGGAATCCGTGGGCCCCCGCTTTCGCGGGGGCGACGTCTACGTAGCTTGTCGTTCCCGCGAACGCGGGAATCCATGGGCCCCCGCTTTCGCGGGGGCGATGTTTACGTAGCTGTCGTTCCCGCGCACGCGGGAACCCATGGACCCCCGCTTTCGCGGGGGCGACGTTCCGTCAGCCTCTATTAAGAATCCGGTCGAGGCGCTCGAGGTCGTTGATCACGCGCCACTCGGTGGCGCCGGCGCCCTCGACGCGCTTCTGCCAGGCTTCCAGCCGCCCGAGGTAGAGGCGCGGGTCGACGTTGTCGGTCTTCAGCTTGACCACGTTCACCGCGATGACGCGGATGCCCTTCATGTCGATCGGGAAGTCGCGCTGGGTGACCTTGTCCAGCTCCTCCTGCATGTCGGAGAAGATGATGATGGTCTTGGTGCCAGCGCCCGCCTCGTTGAGGAACTGCGCGGCCTGGATCATCCCGCCGGTGATGTCGGTGTACTGGCTGCCCGGCACGCTGCGGAACGAGTCGTCGATGCGCGCCTGGAACGAGCGCTTCTGCGCGTTGGCCTGCGACGGCCGCGTGTCGAAGGTGGCCTTGGCGACGATGTCCTTCTC
>DASUZH010000435.1:0-3980 GCA_036376975.1 Burkholderiales bacterium
GAGGCGCGGCTGCCCCATCACCGGGTCGTTGCCGAGGATCGTCACCACGCAGCCGAGCGCGCCCGAGAGCAGGCCCTTGAGGAGCGAGCTCTCGACCAGGCCGGCCACCATCGACAGCGCGAGCACGAACAGCGCGAAGTATTCCCACGGCCCGAACCTGAGCGCGAGCGCGGCGAGCGGGCCGGTCGCCGCCACCAGCACCACCGCGCCGAGCAGCCCGCCGAAGATCGAGGCCCAGATGCCGAGCCAAAGCGCGCGCCCCGGCTCGCCCTTGCGCGCCATCGGGAAGCCGTCGAAGGTCGTGGCCACCGCCGAGGGCTTGCCGGGGATGCCGAGCAGGCACGAGGTGATCAGGCCGCCGGTCTCGCCGCCGACGTAGACCCCGATCATGCAGGCGAGGCCTTGCAGCGGCTCCAGGCCGAAGGTGAACGGCAGCACCACGATCACCGTCATGGTGATGGTGATGCCGGGCAGCGCGCCGCCGACCACGCCGATCACCGTGCCGATGAACAGCGGCAGCAGGTACTTGACCTGCATCAGCGAGACGATGCCCTGCCCGAGAAGTTCGAACATTAATGCGCGAACATCAGAAGTTGGTCCAGCGGCCGCGCGGCATCAGCACGGTCAGGTAGCGCTCAAACACGTAGTAGATGACGACGGTCGTGATCAGCGCAACGGCAAGGACTCGGACCCAGGATGTTTTCTTTGTTGGAAAATCCAGCAACGCGTTCGTCGCCGCCACGTAAAGCAGCGTGGAAATCCGGAAGCCGAGGTACGGCAGCGCGCCGCAGTACAGGCCGAATACGGCGAACATCGAGACCACCAGGCCGTAGTTCAGCTTCTCGGCCTTGGGCTGCGGTTTTCGATTGAAGAAATCCAGAACCACGACGCCGAGGGCCAGAAGCGCGGTGATTCCCAGCACGATGCGCGGGTAGTAGCCCGGCCCGATCGGCACCAGCGGGTTGTCCTTCAGGCCGAGCGTGGCCCAGAAAAGAAGCAGGCTCGCCGCGAGTACGGCGAGCCCGCTCCAGCCGTCCTTCGACAGCTTCAACCGCTACCGCTTCAGAAGACCGAGGTCTTTGGCGAGGTTGCGGTTGAGGTCGTCGTTCTTCTTCAGCCAGGCGCCGTAGGCGGCGCGGTCGAGGTAGCGCACGTCGGTGCCCTGCAGCTTCATCGCCTGCGCGAACTCGGGCTCCTTCGCCGCCACGGCGCAGGCCGACGACAGCTTGCCGATCACCTCGGCGCTGGCGCCCTTCTGCACCATGATGCCGCGGTTGACGTCGTACACCACGTTGATGCCGAGCTCCTTCAGCGTCGGGATCGACGGCATCTCGGGGTGGCGCTTCTCGGTGGCGATGGCGAGGAACTTGAGCTGCGCCGCCTCGACCTTGCCCTTCTGCGTCAGGTTCGAGTCGGTCAGGTCGACGTGGCCGCCGAGGATCGCGTTCATGCGCGGCGCGAGGCCCTCGTACGACACGTACTTGAACTTGATGCCCGCCTGCTGCTCGATCAGCGCCGGGAAGAAGTGGCTGGTCGAGGCGAGCGTGGCGCCGACCGTGATCTGGCCGGGGCGCTTCTTCGCGTCGTCGAGGAACTCCTGCCAGTTCTTCCACGGCGTCTTCGGGCTGGCGGTCAGCACCGAGGGCGTCGAGGCGACCAGGCAGATCGGCTCGAAGTCGGTGTACTGCACGTCGGCCACGCCCGCGTAGTAGGTGGAGTGGATGTAGTCGTGCACCGCGTAGAGCGTGTAGCCGTCGGCGGCGGCGTCCTTCGCCTCCTTCGCGCCGCGCGTTCCGGATGCGCCGCCGACGTTGGCGACCACCACGGTCTGGCCGAGCTGCTTCTGCAGCGCCTGCGCGAACGGCCGGAAGATGTTGTCGGTGTCGCCGCCGGCGGCCCAGGGCACGATCAGCCTGATTGGGCGGTCGGGATAAGCGGCGTTTGCGGCGAGCGGGAAAAGCAGAACCAACGCAAGACAAAACCTATTCATGCCGTCCTCCTCCAAGGAAACCGCATAATAAGTCATGTTCCCCGGAAAATGGTACGACGAGGTAAAGGTCGGCGAGCGCTTCGGCAGCCGCGTCACGGTGACCGAGGCGCACCTGGTGCTGGCAGCGGGCATGTTCGGCGATTTCAACCCGCTGCACGTCGACGAGGAGTTCGCGAAGGAGTCGAGGTTCGGCACGCGCATCCTGCACGGCCCGTTCACCTCCGCCCTGATCTCGTCGCCGGTCGGCATGTATTTCTCCGGCACCGCGATCGCCTACCTCGAGCACGCCTGCCGCTTCAAGGCGCCGGTGCGGCCAGGCGACACGCTGAAGACCGAATGGAGCGTGACGGAGAAGCTGGACAAGCCGAAGCACGCCGGCGGCATCTGCGTACTGCGCGGCGCGGCCACCAACCAGGCCGGCGAGGTGGTGGTCGAAGCCGACGGCAAGATCCTGGTCAGCTCGCGGCCGACAGCCGCCTGATCCACTTGCGGTCGATGCGGTCCTTCCAGCGCCACACCCACGCGCCCTGCGCGGTCCAGCCGCCCCACTGCGCGATCGCGCGGCGACGGCCGTAGCTCATCAGCAGCAGCGCGCGGCGCTGCGGCTTGTAGGCCGCCGGCGGCTGGCCCTGGGCGAGGTTGCGCAGGGTCTGGGCGAGCACCTGCCCTTGCCGCACGGCATACACGCCCGACTTCGGCAGCGCGGCGCCGCTGAGCGAGGCGCAATCTCCCGCGGCGAATACCTCGGGATGCGAAGTGCTCTGCAGCGTCTCGCTTACCAGCACGAAGCCGCGCTCGTCGCGCTCCAGACCCGAGCTCTTCAGCCAGGGCAGCGGCGCGGCGCCGGTCGCGAGCAGCACCAGGTCGAACTCCTGCCGCGAGGCGCCGGCGATCACCAGCGGGCCGGGCTCGAGCCCGTTCGCCGACATGCCGGGGCGGAAGTCGACGCCGCTCGCGCGCAGCACGCGCTCGACGCGCTCGGCGAGCGGCGGCGGCGTGATGGCGTGCTCCGAGTACAGCGTCACCGCCGCGCCGTGGTAGCGCAGCGCGAGCGCGATCTCCGCGCCGGCCACGCCGCCGCCGATGATGGCGACGCGGCGGAACGTGGTCTGCTCGAGCCGCCCGAGGAACGACTCGAACGGCTTCACCGCGGTGGCGTAGCCGGCGCCGGAGACCGCCGCGTCGATGCGCGAGCCGACGTTGAAGCTGGCGAGGTCGTACGGCAGCTCGGCGCCGTCGTGCAGCACCACCGCGCGCTGCGCGGCGTCGAAGCGCGCCACCGCGCCGGCGCGGAACTCGACGCAGGCGCGCTCGGCGAGCGCGGCGACGTCGACCTCGGCGGCTTCGCGCCGGTAGTGCCCGGCGATCACGCCGGGCAGCATGGCGGAGTAGATCTGCCGGGCGAGCGGCGAGACCAGCGTGATCCGCATGCCGTACAGCGGCTCTTCCTTGAGCGCGGCGAGCACGGCAAGGTGCGCATGCCCGGCGCCGACGAGAACTAGGCGCCTCACGCTTTCGTCAGCTTCGCTTCTTCGAGTTTGCGCAGCTCCTTGCGCTGCACCTTGCCGGTGGTGGTCATCGGCAATGCATCGATGAACTCGATCTCCTTCGGATACTCGTAGGGAGCGAGGCGGCCGCGGACATGATTCTGTATTTCTTCAGTCAATTTGTCCGACGGGCTGTTTCCGGGTTGGAGGACGATGAATGCCTTCACGATCGCCCCTCGCGTCGCGTCCGGCTTGCCGATCACCGCCGCGTTCGCCACCGCCGGGTGCTTCACCAGGCAGCTCTCGATCTCGGCCGGGCCGATGCGGTAGCCCGAGCTCTTGATGACGTCGTCGGAGCGGCCCTGGTACCAGATGTAGCCGTCTTCGTCCATGCGCCCCTGGTCGCCGGTGCAGCCCCAGTCGCCGATGAACTTCTCCTTCGTCGCCTTCTCGTTCTTCCAGTACTCCAGAAAGAAAACAGGATCACCCACTCTGTTCACTGC
>DASUZH010000436.1:0-3321 GCA_036376975.1 Burkholderiales bacterium
TCCCGCCCGGCGGCAGCGTCGACATCATGGCCCGGCTGATCGCCGAGCCGCTCGCTGCGCAGCTCGGTGGCAAGATCGTGATCGACAACCGCAGCGGCGCCTCCGGCAACATCGGCATGGAGGCCGCGGCGCGCGCCGCGCCGGACGGCTACACCCTGGTGCTGAACACCATCCCGCTGGTCACCAACCAGGCGCTGTTCGACAAGGTGACCTGGGACCCGATCCGCGATTTCGCGCCGATCGGCATGATCGCCACCTCGCCGCACGTGCTGGTGGTGCCGGGCAAGTCGCCGATCACCTCGGTCGACGCCCTGGTGAAGGCGGCGCGCGCCGCGCCGGGCAGGCTGACCTACGCCTCGGCGGGCGTCGGCACCACCTTCCACCTGTGCGGCGAGATGTTCAAGGACTCGACCGGCACCTTCATCCTGCACGTGCCGTACCGCGGCGGCGGCCCGGCGCTGCTCGACACGCTCGCCGCGCAGGTCGACCTCAGCTTCCCGACGCTGGCGGCGGCGCTGCCGCACATCAAGTCCGGCGCGCTTCGCGTGCTCGCGGTGACCGACGTGCGGCGCTCGGCGCTGCTGCCCGACGTGGCGACGATGCAGGAAGCCGGCGTGAAGGACTTCCAGTTCACCCAGTGGCAGGTGCTGCTCGCGCCGGCCAGGACCCCGCCGGCGATCGTGGCACGCCTGAACGCGGCGCTGAACGAGGCGCTCAAGTCGAAGGAGCTGACCGACAAGTTCCAGGCGCAGGCCTTCGAGTCGTTCATCACCACGCCCGAGCAGGCCGGCAAGTACATCGCCGAGGAGGCGAAGCGCCTGTCGCGGCTCATCAAGACCAAGGGCATCACGGCGGACTAGACATGGATCTCGGACTCAACGGCAAGAAGGTCTTGATCACCGGCGGCAGCAAGGGCATCGGCCTCGCCTGCGCCCGCGCGTTCATGGCCGAAGGCGCCAAAGTCGCGATCGTTTCGCGCTCGCAGGAGAATTTGAATCAAGCCAGGACACTGCTTGGAAATGCCTATACCGCGACAGCCGACCTGATCGACGCGGCGGCGGCGGCAGCGATGGTCGAGAAAGTCGAAAAGGAGTTCGGCCCGATCGACGTGCTGGTCAATTCCGCGGGCGCGGCGAAGCGCACCAACGCAGACGACCTGACGCCGGAGGCGTGGCGCGCGGCGATGGACGCCAAGTACTTCACCTACATCCACGTCATCGACCCCCTCGTGAAGCGCATGGCGGCGCGCGGCAGCGGCGTGATCGTCAACATCATCGGCTCGGGCGGCAAGATCGCCTCGCCGATCCACCTCGCCGGCGGCTCGGCCAACGCCGCCCTGATGCTCGCCACGGCCGGCCTCGCCAACGCCTATGCCGCGAAGGGCGTGCGCGTGGTGGGCATCAATCCCGGCCTCACCAACACCAGCCGCGTTTCCGAGGGCCTCAAGGCCGACGCCAAGCGCGAGGGCATCTCGGAAGACGAGGCGCTTGCGCGCGCGCGGAAGAAGCTGCCGCTCGGCCGCCTCGCCGAACCGGGGGAGATCGCGGATATCGCGGTGTTCGCCGCCTCGGCGCGCGGACGATTTTTGACAGGCGCCAACATCAGCGCGGACGGCGTCTCCACGCCGACCGTTGTCTAGCAGCCACAAAGCCGGAACTGGTACCTTGACGCCGCCGCCGCGGCCTGCAAGCGTGGCGGGATGCCCTCGCTGCGCTTCCGCCTGCGGCTGTTCTGGTACCGCCTCGACAAGGAGGCCTGCGCCGCCGCGCTCGTCTTCGGCCTGATCCTCGGCGGCCTCGGCTTCGCCGTGCAGGCGGTCTTCCAGGAGCGCGAGGAAGCGATGCGCCGGATCGAGGCGCAGCACGCGCAGAACCTCGCCTGCCTGGCGCGCAACGTCTATTTCGAGGCGCGCGGCGAGCCCGAGGCCGGCCAGTACGCGGTCGCCGAGGTCACCATGAACCGCAAGGCTTCGGGCATCTACCCCCGCACCGTCTGCGGCGTGGTGTACGAAAAGAGCGCGTTCTCCTGGACCGCGCTCGGCGCGCTACCCGAGCCGGGCGGCGAAGCCTGGCGGCGCGCGCAGGAGATCGCCGAGGAGGTCTACTACGGCCGCCACACGCCGGTGCTGAACGGCGCGCTCTACTTCCACGCCACCTACGTCAAGCCCGACTGGGCCGCCGAGCGGCGGCGCATCGCGCGCATCGGCAACCACATCTTCTACCGCTAGGAGAAATAGGGACAGACCCTATTTCTCGATATGCGGAAAATGGGGTCTGACCCCATTTTTCGCATGAGCGCAGAACAGGCCTACGCGTTTCTGGTTTTTGCCTTCGTCGCGGCGGTCACGCCCGGACCGGGCAACGTCATGCTGACAGCCGTTGGAGCGAATGCCGGCATCGTGCGCGGGCTTCCGTGCCTGCTCGGCATCGACGCCGGCATGGCCTTGCAGCTGCTGCTGGTCGCGTTCGGGCTGGGCAGCGTGATCCTCGGCCACCCGGACGTGGTCGAGGCGATGAAGTGGATCGGCGCGGCCTTCCTGCTGTGGCTTGCCTGGAAGATCGCGACCGCCAAGGGGTCCGGCGGCGAAGCGGCGAGCCGGCCGGTCGGCTTCTTCGAAGCCGCGGCGCTGCAGTGGATCAATCCGAAGGCGTGGCTGGTCACCACCAGCGCCGCGGGCACTTACCTGCGGGCGGACGGCGGCGTGCTCGCGCAGGCGCTCTCGCTCGCGGGGCTGTTCCTCCTGGCGGCGCTGCCGAGCGGCTTCGTCTGGCTCGCCTTCGGCACCGCGCTGCGCCGCTTCCTCGGCTCGCCCCGGCGGCTGCGCGCGTTCAACCTCGCGATGGGCGCGCTGCTCGCCGGGTCGGTGGTGCTGTTCGTGCTCTAGAAGTTGTGCCGGAAGCCGAGGCCGATCGACGAGAAGTCCGCGCCCGCGACCGGCGGTGAAACCTGCCGGAAACCGTAGGCGCCGTTGGTGTCGTTGTCGACCGCGGTGTAGAACGCGTACACCTTGGTGGTGTTGGTGATGTTGTAGTTGTAGAACAGCGTCCACTGCTTGGCGCCGTCGTCCTCCGCCTGCACGTCGAGGCGGTGGTCGACCCAGCCGTAGTTGAAGTGGAACTCGTGCTTCTCGACCGGCACCTTCACCGCGACGCGGAAATAGTCGCGCTTGGCGGTGCCGCCGAAGACGTCGCTTTCGGCCTTCTCGTACAGCGCGCCGAGCACCATGAAGCGGAAGTCGTAGGAGCCGCCGACGGTGATCGCGTCGTCCTTGTTGGCCTGGATGCCCGCGCCCGGATCGAGATCGCTGGTGTTCTTCCTGGC
>DASUZH010000437.1:0-4500 GCA_036376975.1 Burkholderiales bacterium
CCTGATGCCGAACAATCCGCGCGGCGGCGGCGTTTCCCGCCGCGTGGAAGGCGAGGACCGCAACGAGCTGCGCGACACGCTCGACCAGCTGAAGCTGCCCGATGGCATGAGCGTCATCGCGCGCACCGCCGCGATCGGCCGCTCGCTCGAGGAGCTCGAGTGGGACATGAATTACCTGATGCAGCTCTGGACCGCGGTCGAGGGCGCCTCGCAGGAGCAGTCCAAGAAGCCGTTCCTCATCTATCTCGAGTCGAGCCTGGTGATCCGCGCCATCCGCGACTACCTGCAGCCCGACATCGGCGAGATCCTGATCGACACCGAGGAGATCTTCGAGCAGGCGAAGTCGTTCATGGCGACCGTCATGCCCGGCAACGTCGGCACGGTGAAGCTCTACCGCGACGACGTCCCGCTCTTCTCCCGCTTCCAGATCGAGCACCAGATCGAGAGCGCCTACTCGCGCCAGGTGGCCCTGCCGGCCGGCGGCGCGATCGTCATCGACCACACCGAGGCGCTCACCGCCATCGACGTCAACTCGGCGCGCGCCACCAAGGGCGGCGACATCGAGGAGACCGCCTACCGCACCAACCTGGAAGCGGCTGAGGAAGTGGCGCGCCAGCTGCGGCTGCGCGACCTCGGCGGCCTGATCGTCATCGACTTCATCGACATGGAGTCGCAGCGCAACCAGCGCGAGGTGGAGAACCGCCTGCGCGAGGCGCTGCGCTTCGACCGCGCGCGCGTGCAGATCGGCAAGATCTCGCGCTTCGGCCTGATGGAGCTGTCGCGCCAGCGCCTGCAGCCCTCGCTGGAGGAGACCGCGCACCTCAGCTGCCCGCGCTGCAGCGGCACCGGCTTCATCCGCGGCGTCGAATCCACCGCGCTGCACGTGCTGCGCATCATCCAGGAAGAGGCGATGAAGGAGAACACCGGCGCGGTGCACGCGCAGGTGCCGGTCGACGTCTCCTCGTTCCTGCTCAACGAGAAGCGCGCCGAGATCCAGAAGCTGGAAGGCCGCCTCAAGGTGACCATCGTGATGGTGCCCAACCCGCACCTCGAGACGCCGCACTACAAGGTGCAGCGCCTCAAGCACGACGAGCTGAACGAGATGGAGCACGTGCCCTCGAGCTACGAGCTGGTCGAGCGCCCGGAGGAGCCGAAGGCTCCCGGCGCCGAGGAAGAAGCCAAGCGCGAGCGGCAGGAAGCGGTGGTCAAGCCGATCACGCCGGCCCAGCCGGCGCCGATGGTCGACCAGTCGCAGCCGCAGCCGCGCCCTGCTCCGCAGCCCGCGCCGGCCCCCCAAGCAGCCGCGCCGCAGCCTGCCCCCGCGCAAGCGGGGGGAGGATTCCTCAGCCGCCTGTTCGGCGGCCTGTTTGGCGCGTCGGAATCGGCGCCCGCGCCGGTCGCGGCGCCGGCCGATGCACCTCGTCCCCAGCACCGCGACCGGCAGGAGCATCGCCGGGACGGCGGCGGCCGGGATCGCGACCGTGGACGTGATCGTGGACGCGACCGCGGCCGCGACGGTCGCGGCGGCGAGCGCGATGGACGCGGCGGCGAGCGCCAGGACCGGCAGCAGCAGGGCCGCCTGGAAGGCCAGCGCCGCGACGGCCAGCCGCGCGGCGATCGCGATCGCGGCGGACGCGGCGATCGCGGCGGCGAGCGCCGCCCCGACCAGCAGCAGCGCCACCGCCACCAGGGCCAGCCGCAAGGGCAGCGCCAGGGGCAGCAGGGTCAGGGCCAGCGCCAGCCGCAGCACGGACAGCCGCAGCAGCAGGCGCAGCCGCAGGATTCGCAGGTACTGCCGCAGGATCCGCAGGGACTGCCGCAGGACCTGCAGCCCCAGGGCCAGCCGGAGCTGCAACCCCAGCAGCAGAACCAGCAGCCGCGCCCGCCGCGCGAAGGCGAAGGCGGCGAGCGAGGCGAGCGCGGAGAGCGCGGCGGCCGTCGCCGCCGGGGCCGCGACCGCAACCGCGGCGAGCGTGGCGAGCGCGGCGGCCAGCAGTCAGGCGGCCAGCAACGCCCGGGCCAGCCGCCCGCCTTCCTGATGAAGGACGACCGCGAGCACCAGCTGCGCGAAGAGCAGCGCCGCGAAGGACTTCGGATGCGGCAGCAGGAGGAGCACCACGAGGAGCCCCAGGCGCAGGCCGCGGCCGCGCCGCAGCCCGAGCCGCGCTACGAGGCGCCGCGCGAGGAAGCGCCGCGCGTCGAGTACGTCGAGCCCAAGCGGTACGTCGAGCCCGAGCGCGTGGAAGCGCCGCGCCGCGAGGAGCCGAAGGTCGACCCCAAGGAGCTGCTCGAGAGCGCCGGGCTGGTGATGATCGAGACCGACCGCGCGAAGGCGCCGGTGCAGCAGCCGGCCGAGGAAGCGCCGCAGCAGCTGGGCCGGCCGCGCCGCGAGCGCGCGAAGACCCAGGAGCCCGAGGATCTGGTGCAGATCGAGACCGGACCTAAGAAGTAGTCTTGACCTCTGAGAGGAGGCCGAGGCAGGCGGCCTCCACCATGTCGAGCACCTGCTCGAAGCCTTCCGGGCCGCCGTAGTACGGGTCGGGCACGTCGTGCCCCTGCACCAGCATCCTGAGCTTGCCCTGGTGCTGCGGCGGGCAGTGCCGCCGCAGGAGCTGCAGGTGGCCGCGGTCCATCGCCACGATCAGGTCGAACTCCTCGAAGTCCCGCTTGCGCACCTGGCGCGCGCGCTGCGCGCTCAGGTCGTAGCCGCGGCCCTTGGCATGGCTCTGCGCGCGCTCATCCGGCGCGGCGCCGACGTGGTAGTCGTGCGTGCCGGCGGATTCGACGTGGATGGCGATGTTGGCGTCCTTCGCCAGGTGCCGCAGCACGCCCTCGGCCGTAGGCGAGCGGCAGATGTTGCCGGTGCACACGAACAGGATTCTCTTCATTCTTCGGAGGTGGCCTCTATCCCGAACACCTTCTTCTTCAGCTCGGCGAGCTGGTCGCGCGCCTTGGCCGCCTCCTCGAACTCGAGGTTGCGGGCGTGCTCGAGCATCTTCTTCTCGATCGCCTTGATCTCGCGCGCGATCTGCTTCTCTGACATGGCCTCGTAGCGCGCCTCCTCCTGCGCCGCCTGCATCTGGCCGGCGTCGTACACCCCGTCGATCAGGTCCTTGATGCGCTTGATGATGCCCTTGGGCGTGATCGAATTGGTCGCGTTGTAGGCGGTCTGCTTCTTCCTGCGGCGCTCGGTTTCGGCGAGGGCCTTCCTGATCGAGTCGGTCACCTGGTCGGCGTAGAGGATCGCGGTGCCGTTGATGTGCCGCGCGGCGCGGCCGATGGTCTGGATCAGCGAGCGCTCCGAGCGCAGGAAGCCTTCCTTGTCGGCGTCGAGGATCGCCACCAGCGAGACTTCGGGCAGGTCGAGGCCCTCGCGCAGCAGGTTGATGCCGACCAGCACGTCGAACTCGCCGAGGCGCAGGTCGCGGATGATCTCCACCCGCTCGACCGTCTCGACCTCGGAGTGCAGGTAGCGCACCTTGACGCCGTGCTCCGCGAGGTACTCGGTCAGCTCCTCCGCCATCCGCTTGGTGAGCGTGGTGACGAGGACTCTTTCGGATTTCTTGGTTCTCAAGCCGATTTCAGTGAGCAGGTCGTCCACCTGCGTCGACGCCGGCCGCACCACGACCTGCGGGTCGACCAGGCCGGTCGGCCGCACCACCTGCTCCACCACCTGCCCCGACTTCTCACGCTCGTAGTCGGCCGGCGTCGCCGACACGAAGGTGGTCTGGCGCACCACCTTCTCGAACTCGTCGAAGCGCAGCGGCCGGTTGTCGAGCGCCGAGGGCAGCCGGAAGCCGTACTCGACCAGGTTCTCCTTGCGCGAGCGGTCGCCGCGGTACATGCCGCCGAGCTGCGGGATGGTGACGTGGCTCTCGTCGACGATCATCAGCGCGTCGGCCGGCAGGTAGTCGATCAGGGTCGGCGGCGGCTCGCCGGCCTGGCGCCCGGAAAGGTGCCGCGAGTAGTTCTCGATGCCCTTGCAGAAGCCGAGCTCGGCGAGCATCTCGAGGTCGAAGCGCGTGCGCTGCTCGATGCGCTGCGCTTCCACCAGCCGGCCCGCTTTCTGGAAGAACTCTATCCGCTCACGCAGCTCTTGTTTTATTGCCTCAATTGCACGCAGGGTCGTTTCCCGAGGCGTCACGTAATGGCTCGACGGGTAGACCGTGAAGCGCGCCATGGGGTGCAGGGAGCGCCCGGTGAGCGGGTCGAAGACTTCCAGCTTTTCGATTTTTTCCTCGTCCAGGAAGATCCTGATCGCATGCTCGGCGTGCTCAGCCGGGAATACGTCGATCACGTCGCCGCGCACACGGAAGGTGCCGCGCCGGAAGTCGAGCTCGTTGCGCTCGTACTGCATCGCCACCAGGCGCGCGAGCACGTCGCGCTGCGTGGTCTTCTCGCCCTCGCGCAGGTGCAGGATCATGCCGTGGTACTCGGACGGGTCGCCGATGCCGTAGATCGCCGACACCGTGCCGACGATCACCACGTCGCGCCGCTCGA
>DASUZH010000438.1:0-8604 GCA_036376975.1 Burkholderiales bacterium
GCGCACCAGCGGCGCGATCACCTTCTGCGCCTTGAACTCGAGCGGCGCCCTCAGCCGGTACGGCTGCGAGGCGATCACCATGTCGTAGTCGGCCTTGCCCTCGCCCCGCTTCGGGATCACGTCGTCGAGCAGGAAGCGGTAGTCGTCGCGGTACAGGACCAGCGCCACCGGCTGCTCGTACATCGGGTTGCCGCTCTTCGGGTTGGCCTTCGCCTGCCAGTTCTTGGCGAGGAACGGCTCGAGCGCGGCGATCTGCTCGCTGAAGTCGTGCGAGGTGGTGCCGGTGAGCGCCGCCTCGTGCCACACCATCGAGGTCGCCGCCGCGACCTGGCGCGGCGTGAGCCACGGCGCCTCGGTGTAGTACATGTTGGTGACCACCAGCACGGTGGCCGGGTGCTCGAAGAAGCGGTCGGCCATCTTGCGCAAGGACAGGCGCACGTCCTCCAGGCTGATCTCCTTGCCGACGATGTGGAACGGCACGGTCGGGAAGCGCCGGTGCATCTCGCGCATCACGCGCGCGAGCACCGTGCCGTCGCCCATGCCGGCGTCGAACAGGCGCACCGCCGGCGGCTGCGGATGGATGTGGCCGAGCTCGAGGCCGACGCGGCGCGCCACCACGTCCTTCTCGCTGCAGGTGTTGACGAACAGCAGGTACTTCTGCCGGTTGTCGAAGAAGCGGAAGTTCTTCTCCGGCGACGGATCGGAGCGCGGCGCCGGCATCGGCGACGGGTGGCTTGCGCGGATCAGAGGCAGCAGCTCGGGCGGCGAATCGCCGCTGCCGGGCATGCCGTGCTTCTGGATGAAGAGGTTGACCCGCTGCAGGGTCTCGGGCGTCACACGGGCGCCGTCGCGCAGCCGGGCGACGAACTTGCCGTCGTTGACCGCGCGGCGGCCGAAGGTCGACTCGGCCATGCCGGTGCGCCGGCAGAAGTCGGAAATGCTGCCCAGCAACGTGCCACCCACGGCGACGGCTTCCATCGGCTCCTCCTCTCGGCGAAAATCATCCTCGCGTCCCGTGTGGGACTTCAACCACAAGGTGTGCACTGCAATAATTGGGATGAATCCCACTACGAATCTTACGACCATTAGCATCGGGGACCTGAAGGTCAATCGGCTCGGCTTCGGGGCGATGCGCGTCTGCGGCCCGCAGGTCTGGGGCCCGCCGAAGGACCGGCCCGCGGCGCTCAAGGTGCTGCGCCGCGCCTATGAGCTGGGCTGCAATTTCTTCGACACGGCGGACTCTTACGGCCCGCACGTCGACGAGGAGCTGATCGCCGAAGCCCTCCACCCCTACCCGAAGGACCTGGTCATCGCGACCAAGGGAGGCCTGGTGCGGCCGAGCGCGCCGCGGTGGGACGAAAACGGCCGGCCCGAGCACATCCGGCAGGCCATCGAAGGCAGCCTGAAGCGGCTCAGGGTCGAGCGCATCGACGTCTACCAGTTGCACGCTCCGGACCCCAAAGTGCCGCTGGAGGACTCGCTCGGCCCGATCGTCGACGCGCAACGGGCGGGCAAGATCCGCCACGTCGGGATTTCAAATGTAGATACAAAAGAACTTCAAAAAGCCATGGGTGTGGCGAAGATCGTGTCGGTGCAGAACCAGTACAACGTCGGCGACCGCGGCTCGGAGCCGGTCCTGCAGGCGTGCGAGCGCCTCGGAATCGCGTTCCTACCTTGGTATCCGCTGGGCTCGGGTTCTGCCCTGCGGATTTCACGAATCAAGTCCATTGCTGAAAAGCGAAAAGCCACACCGGCTCAGGTCGCCCTGGCCTGGCTGTTGGCGAAGTCGCCGGTGATGCTGCCCATCCCCGGCACCGGCTCGCTTGCCCACCTCGAGGAGAACGTGAAGGCGGCCGCGCTCACGCTGGACAGGGAAGACCTGGCGGCGCTGAGCTAACATGCGCCGAGGAGGAGTCGAAATGAAACGCATCCTGATCGCGGCGCTCGCGCTGCTGGCCGCACCTGCCCTGGCGCAGGACTACCCGAACAAGCCGATCCGCATCCTGGTCGGCTACGCCGCCGGCGGCGGCAACGACATCATCGTGCGCGTGATGACCAACGAGCTGGCCAAGGGGCTCGGCCAGCCGGTGATCGTCGAGAACAAGCCCGGCGCGCAGTCGATCATCGCCGCCGAGCTCGCCGCGCGCTCCGCCCCCGACGGCTACACCATCTTCATGGGCCCGAGCGGCCCGATGACCATCAACCCCGCCACCTACTCCAAGCTGTCCTATTCGCCGACGCGCGACTTCGCGCCGATCTCGATGATCTGCGAGTTCCCGCTGATCGTGACGGTGGACGCGGCGCTGCCGATCCGCAGCGTGAAGGAGCTGATCGAGTACGCCAAGGCCAACCCCGGCAAGTCGAACTACGCCTCGAGCGCCGGCATCTTCCAGATCACCACCGAGATGTTCAAGCAGCGCACCGGCACGGCGATCGAGATGATCCCCTACAAGAGCAGCGGCGAATCGGTGCAGGCGCTGATCGCGCACCAGGTGATGCTGACCATCGTCGATCCGCCGCCCGCCACCGGCCCGCTCAAGGCCGGCACCATCCGCGGACTGGCGGTCACCTCCTCCAAGCGCCACCCGTCGTGGCCCGACCTGCCGACGATGGCCGAGGCGGGCGTGCCCGACATGGAGGTGCCGGTCTGGACGGCGTTCTTCGCTCCGGCGAAGACCCCGCCCGCCATCGTCGCCCGCTTGCAGAAGGAAGTGGCGCGAGTGGTGCAGACCGCGGAAGTGAAGGAGCGCTTCGCCGGCATGGGCCTCGAGCCGGTCGGCGGCAGCTCCGAGGATCTCGGCCGCCGCGTCGAGCGCGACATCGAGAAGTGGACCGCGGTCGCCAAGAAGGCGAACCTGAAGAACGACTAGAAATTAAATGGGGTCAGACCCCATTTTTATCATCTAGCCCCGTCCATCAGCACAAACGCTATGCGGGCCGTCTTGTCCGAGCGATTTGCCCAGGCGTGATTGGTACCGCGCTGGATGAGCACGTCGCCCGCGCGCAATAGCGTTTCGCCCTCGTCCATCACCGACCAGATCTCGCCCTCCAGCACGATGGCGTAGTCGACGGTGTCGGTCGCGTGCATCCCCGGATGCCTGGCGTTCTTGTCATGAGCGGCATCTGAATAGATTCCGCCGAAGGTGGCGTGCAGCCGGCGCTCCAGCTCGGCTGGATCCTTCGGCTCGGGCGGAAAATCGATGATGCGGAGGATCGTGCCGCCCTTCGTCGGCAGGATCCCCTTGTGCTGCCCTACGGATTCTTCGGCCGAGATCTCACAGGGAAATTCGGTGGTGCGCCAGACGTTCACAGCGCGATAACCGGGGCGCTCCGGAACAGTCTTGATGGACTTTGCGGGCGCGTCCTCGACGACGCGCGACTTGCCGTCGGGGCCGTCGCCGGTGACGACGCGGCGGATGGGCGGAAGGCTTTCGCTCACTTCTTCTTTTTCTTCTTCGGCTTGTTCTCGTTCAGCAGCTCCACCAGCGCACGCAGCGCGGCGGTGTACGAGCGCCAGCCGAGGCCCTGCACGGTGCCCTTCGCCGCCGGCGAAATGATCGAGTGGTCGCGCCATGCCTCGCGCGCCGCGATGTTGGTGATATGGACTTCGATGACCGGGAACGGCATCGCCTTGATGGCGTCGTGCAGCGAGACGCCGTGCTGGGTCAGCCCGCCCGGATTGATGAGGGCGCCGTCGACGTTGTCGATCCCTTTGTGCAGGGCGTCGACCAGGTCGCCTTCGTGGTTCGACGTGACGAAGGACAGCTCGGCGCGCAGCTCGACGGCCAGCGATTCAAGCTTGCGGTTGATCTCGGCGAGCGTGGTGCTGCCGTAGAGGTGCGGCTCGCGGCGCCCGACCAGAGCGAGGTTGGGACCGTTCAGGACCAGGATGCGCATAGTTTCGCCGAAAGGGCGGAACTATAGCGCAACCGCGGCCGCGGCTATCTCAGGAGTGCTGCCGGTGGTGCGCGATGTTGTGCAGCTGCATCGCGGTGCCCGGGATGCGCTCGCAGGAGCGAAAGGCGTAGAACAGCGCCGCCTCGAGCTCGCTTGCGTTCGCCGGCGCCGCCTGCAGGCTGCGCCAGCGCGCCCACTGGCGGGAGGCGAAGCTGCGCACCAGGCCGGCGAGCAGCTCGGAGCGCCGCCACGGCGAGAGCTCGGGCGCGGCGAGCATCCATGCCCTGCGCAGCCAGTAGTCGCGGCACGCGCGGCGCAGCGCACCGTCCTTCCAGGGCAGCCGCAGGCAACGCTCGAGCTGCAACGCGCCGCCATTCGCAAGGAACGCGCTGAAGCCCTTGCTCAGCCAGTCCAGGTCTTCGGCGCTGATCTGGCCGCTTGCCACGCGCTGCGCCCGCTCCAGTTCCTCCTGCAGCAGCGACTGCGCGCCGCCAGAGGCGGACGCCGCGGCGGGCGATTCGTCGACGGTCCTGGTGTACGAATGAGCCATGGTCGCGCCCTAGCTCACTTCGCCACCACTTCCTGCGCCGGGGCATGCTCCACCGAGACGTGAGACGCGACGCGGTCCGGGGAGTAGATCTCGTTGATGTTCCAGTGCCCGCCGGTCGGCACCGGCTCGTTCATCATGGCGACGTCGATGACGAACGGGCGGCCCGACTTGATGGCGCGCTCGAGCGTCGGCTTGAACTCCTCCGCCGAGCCGATCTGCGCGCCGTCGGCGCCGTAGGCGCGGGCGATGGCGGCGAAATCGGGCGAATAGGGCTTGCCGTCGCGCTTGAAGACGCAGCCGAAGGCGGTGCCGTAGTGCGCCATCTCCAGGCCGGCGATGGTGCCGTAGGCGTAGTTGTTCATGATCACCCACACCACCGGGATGTTCTCCTCCACCGCGGTGGCGAGCATCGCCGGGTTCTGGCCGAAGCCGCCGTCGCCGACCAGGGCGAGCACGACCTTGTCCGGCCGCGCCAGCTTGGCGCCGAGCGCTGCAGGAGCGCCGAAGCCCATGGTGGCGTAGCCGCCGGGGGTCAGGATGCTGCCCGGCGTGTAGACCGGAAACTGCTGGCCGACGCCGTTCTTGTTCCAGCCGACGTCGGTCGTGATGATGGCGTCGCGCGGCAGCACCTCGCGCACCGCGGCGAGGATGCGCTCGGGCCGCATCGGATAGGCCGCGCTGTGGATGTGCTTCTCGTTGCCGCGGGCGAACTCGGCGCGATAGGCGGCGATTTCCTTCGCCAGGCGGTCGTTCCTGCGCGCCGACGGGTATAGCCGCCGCGCCACCTTCAGCAGCACGCCGAGCGCGGGCTTGAGGTCCGCCACCACGCCGATCTCGACCGGGAAATTGCGGCCGATCTCGGCCGGGTCGATGTCGATCTGGATCAGGCGCGTGGGCGGCATGCTGAACGTGTAGCGCGGGTCCCACGAGCTGCTGTCGGCTTCGGCGAACCGCGTGCCGAGCGCGAGGATGTAGTCCGCGTTGCGGCACTTGTCGTTGATGAACTTGGTGCCCCAGAAGCCGGTCATGCCGAGCACCAGCGGATGGTCGTCGGGGATCACGCCCTTGCCCATCAGGCTGTGCGCCACCGGGATGCCGAGATGCGTCACCAGCTCGCGCAGCTCCTCCGCCGCGTCGGCGAGGATCACGCCGCCGCCGACGTAGGCCACCGGGTTGTCGGCGTTGACCAGCTTCTCGAGGATGCGCACCGCCGTGTCCTCGTCCATCGAGGGCTTGTGCAGCTTCTTGCTGTTGTGCGCCAGGCGCTCGAACAGCGAGACGTCCACTTCCTTCGAGAAGATGTCCATCGGCACCGACACCAGCACCGGCCCCGGCCGCCCGGACTCGGCCAGGCTGAACGCCTTCTCGATGATTTCCGGGAACAGGTCGGGCCGGTCGACGCGCCAGGCGCGCTTCACGAACGGGCGGTAGATCTCGTACTGGGAGGCGTCCGCATGCAGGTTCACTTCCTGGTGCGGATGCTTGCCGTAGTAGTGGCTGGGAATGTCTCCGGCGATCACCACCATCGGGATCGAGTCCAGCGCGGCGTTCGCCACTCCGGTGGAAGCATTGGTCAGCCCGGGCCCGAGGTGGGACAGCACCACCGCGGTCTGGCGCTTCGCCCGGGCGTAGCCGTCGGCGGCGTGCGCCGCCACCTGCTCGTGGCGGGTGTTGACGAACTTGATGCGCTTGCTCTTCGCCAGCTCGGCGAGGACCGCGATGTTGGTGTGCCCGCAGAGGCCGAACACGTGCTCGATGCCGCGGCCTTCCAGGTATTTGACCAGCTGGGCTGAAATCAGCTTCTTCATCTCTCCTCCTCCTCGAGGCTCCGCTTGGGCGAACCTACATATTTGTACGGGATGGACGGCGACATCGGGCCCTTGATGCGGCCGCCCTGCTGCATCTGCTCCCACGCATGGGCGAGGATACCGACCGAGCGTGACAGGATGAACAGGCCGCGGCCAAGCTGCGGTGCGAAACCGAGCTCGCAATAGATGACGGCGGTGGCGCCGTCGATGTTCATCGGGATGACCTGCCCCTTGCGCCGGCCGAGGGAGCGCTCGACGGCGAGAGCGACCGCGGGGTAGCGCCCGCTCACGGTCCCCGCGCGCTGCGCGGCGCGCACCAGGTCGAGCAGCTTGCCGGCGCGCGGGTCGACCGGGTGAAAGCGGTGGCCGAAGCCGGGCACGATCTTGCCGTGCGCGGCCGTGAAGCGGTCGATCTCCTGGTCGACGATTTCCGGCGCGGGCGCCGCGCCGCCCGCGCGCTCGGCGATCGCCGACAGCAACTCCATGCATTGCTGGCCGGCGCCGCCGTGCACGTCGTCGAGGGCATTGATGGCCGAGGCCATGGCGCCGTTCACGCCCAGGCCGCAGGTGACCGCCATGCGCGAGATCGCGATCGACGGCGCATGCGGGCCGTGGTCGACCGCCGACACCAGCGCCGCCTCGAGCAGCGCCGCCTCGCCGCGCGAGGGCAGCTCGCCGCGCAGCATCAGCCAGATCATCTGCGGAAAGGTGACGGCGCCGATCAGGTCCTGGATCGGGTAGCCGCGCACGCCGATCTCGCCCGGATGGATGTCGATGATCGCCGTCGACCACCAGGCCTTCGCGTCCTCGACGATCTGCTCGGGGGTCTTGCTCATATCGCGCCGGCGCTCCTTAGCTCGGCGATTTCCGCGCCGGAGTAGCCGAGCCCGCGCAGCAGCTCGTCGGTGTGCTCGCCCAGCCGCGGCGGCGGCGCGCCGACCGCAGGATCGCCGGAGGACATCTTGAACCCGGCGCGCGTCACGGTCACCGCCTTTCCCACCCCGGGCGCGTCGTCGAAGGTCTGCAGCAGCTCGCGGTGCCTGACCTGCGGATTGTCGAGCGCCTCGGGAACCGTCAGCACCCTTCCCGCCGGGATGCCGACGCGGTTCAGGATCGCTTCCCACTCCGCCGCGCTCTTCGCGGCGAGCGAAACCTCGAGCTCGGCGGTCAGCGCGGCGCGGTTGCGCTTGCGCGACTCGCGCTCGGCGAAACGCGGATCGGCGGCGAGCTCGGGCCGGCCGAGCACCGCCACCAGCGCGTCGAACTGCTCCTGCTTGTTGGCGGCGATGTTGAGCGGCCCGTCCGCGGTGCGGAAGGTGCCCGACGGCGCGGCGGTGAAATTGTCGTTGCCGCAGGGGTGCGGCTCCTGCCCCGCGATCAGGTAGTTCGACACCACCCAGCCCATCGTCACCAGCACCGAGTCGAGCATCGAGACGTCGATGAACGAGCCCTCGCCGGTCTTCTGCCGGTGCAGCAGGGCGCTCGACACGGCGAACGCGGCGGTGAGGCCGCCGATGGTGTCCGCCACCGGATGGCCCGCGCGCAGCGGCGCGCTGCGCTTGTCGCCGGTGATGCTCATCATGCCCGACAGCCCCTGGATGATCTGGTCGTAGGCCGGCGCGTCCTTCATCGGTCCCTGCTGGCCGAAGCCGGCGATCGCGCAATAGATCAGCGAGTCGTTGACCTTGCGCAGCTCGTCGTACCCCATCCCCAGCCGGGCCAGCACGCCGGGACGGAAATTCTCGATCAGCACGTCGGCGCTCGCCACCAGGCGCCGCAGCACCGCCCTGCCCTCCTCGGACTTCAGGTTGAGGGTGAGCGATTTCTTGCCGCCGTTCTGCGCCAGGAACGACGCACCCATCAGGCGTGCATTGAGCGCCGCGTCCGCCCCCAGCCGGCGAGCGAGGTCGCCGCTCTCGGGCATCTCGACCTTGATCACCTCGGCGCCGAGCAGCCCCAGCTGGTAGGCGCAGAACGGTCCCGCCAGGACGTTGGTCAGGTCGAGGATGCGGATGCCGGCGAGCGCCTTGCCCATCAGCGGCGGATGAAGGGGTTGGGCACGTCGAGGTCGGTCGAAACCCACACGCATTTCGTGTGCAGGTATTCCTTGATGGTCTCGCTGCCCGATTCGCGGCCGATGCCGGAGTTCTTGTAGCCGCCGAAGGGCGCGGTGAAGCTGGTCGCGCGGTAGTTGTTCACCCAGACCGTGCCGGCCTTCAGCTTCTCGGTGAGCAGCATCGCGCGGCGCAGGCTCTTCGTCCACACCCCAGCCGCGAGGCCGTAGGCGACGTCGTTGCCGATGCGCACCGCATCGGCCTCGTCGTCGAACGGGATCACCACCAGCACCGG
>DASUZH010000439.1:0-2318 GCA_036376975.1 Burkholderiales bacterium
GGTTCCTCAGCGCGATGGCCACCGCGCGCTTCGCCTTGGCCTGGCCGACGATGTACTTGTCCAGCTCGTGGACGATTTCCTGCGGCGTCATGCCGCTCATGCGAGTTCCTCGATGGACCGCTGGTGGTTCGTGTAGATGCACAGGTCGGCCGCGACCGCGAGCGCCTTGTCCACGATCTCTTTCGGCTTCAGGGAGGTGTTCTCCAGCAAGGCGCGGGCCGCGGCCTGCGCGTACGGGCCGCCCGAGCCGATGGCGACGATGCCGTGCTCGGGCTCGAGCACGTCCCCCATGCCGGTGATGATCAGCGAATGCTCTTTGTCGGCGACCGCGAGCATCGCCTCCAACCGGCGCAGGATGCGGTCGGTGCGCCAGTCCTTCGCCAGCTCGACCGCGGAGCGCATCAGGTTGCCCTGGTGCTTGTCGAGCTTCGCCTCGAAGCGCTCGAACAGCGTGAAGGCGTCGGCGGTGCCGCCGGCGAAGCCGGCGAGGATGCGGTCCTGGTACAGGCGCCTAATCTTCTTCGCGCCGCCCTTGAGGACCACGTTGCCGAGGGTAACCTGGCCGTCGCCGCCGAGCGCCACCGCGGCGCCACGACGCACGGAAAGGATGGTGGTGCCGTGCATTTGTTCCATGGGATTCAGTCTAGCTGGGGATCGCGGACGGCAATATCAAGGCAGAGCGATCGCGCAGGCAATCGCGCGATGCGGACAGCGGGAAGCCTACTTCGCCGGCTCGGCGTCGGTGAGGCGGTAGAAGATGCCGGTCGGGTCGTCCTTCAGCACGGTGAGCTTGCCGCTGAGGACCACCGCATCGAAGGTGTACTTCACCGGCGCCTTGGTCTTCACCTCGACCATGCTCTCGGGCCCGCCGGGCATGCAGAACGAGCAGGTCTGCGGCATCGCCGCGAGCACGAAGTGCGACTGCTTGTCGCCCATCTGCAGCGGCAGCATGAAGCCCTGCATCTTGACCTGCTTCTGATCGAGCGCCGTGACGCTGGAAGCGAACTTCGGCACGTAGCGGTCCTTCGCTTTCACCAGCTCGACTTCCGCCAGCGTCTTCCAGGACACCACGTCCTTGCGCTCGGGCAGCGGCTTGAACGCGCTCGGATCGGCGCCCTGCGGCATCTGGTGCTGCGCGATCGCCGGGAACGCAAGCGTGGAGAGGAGGAGGAGCAGTTTTCTCATTGGGACCTCAGTGCTGGTGCCGCATTCCGCAGTATTTGCCGATTCCCAGGCCTTTGCAATCCTTCGCCAGCTTCTCGAGGCAGGCCTTCTCGGTATGACCCGATTCCAGGCACTTTGCCGCCGCCTCGTGCGCCGCGGCCATCGCGCGGTGGCGCTTGATATCCACCGCGCGCTCCTGATCGCCGTGCGACTGCGCGAGCGCAGTGCAGCAAACACTCAGACCCGCCGCCAGGAGGAAGAGTTTCATTTTTTCAGCCCTGCGCGAGTGTACGGGAAACGTCGGTGCGGTAGGCGCGCCAGGCCGGGATCAGCGACGCGGCCAGCCCAACGCCCAGCGCGACCACCAGCACCCAGAGCTCCTCGACGCGGAACGCCAGCCCGGTCACCGGGTGCTGCTGCTGCGATTCGAGCCACGCGCCGAGCGCCGAGGCCAGGCCGTGGCCGAGGGCCAGCCCGAGCAGGGCACCGGCCAGGGCAAGGACCAGGCCTTCAGCGAGGAGCAGGCCGAACAGCCGCGCGGGCGACGCGCCGAGCGTGCGCATGACCGCCAGGTCGTAGCGGCGCTCCTCGAGCGCGGTGTAGAGGGCGATGAACACCGACAGGCCGGCGGCGAGAATCAGCACCAGCGCGAAGGCGCGCAGCGCCTCGACGCCGACGCCGACGATGCGGAACAGGCGCGCCGTCTCGTAGGCCGGCGAGCCTGCCTGCAGCTCGCTTTGCGCGTTGATCTGCCGCGGCAGGGTCGCGGCAGCGAGCGGCGAGGCGTACTGCACCAGAACCACGGTGACCTGCCGGTCTTCTTCCATCGCCTTGCGGTCGTGCGCGTCCGCCGGCGCCATTTCGTCCTCGTGGACATGCCATACGCTCTCGATGCTGGTCAGCACCAGGCGGTCGAGCACCGAGTCGCTGCGCGCAAGCACGCCGACCACCGTGTACTGCATCTTGCCGTGCTCGGCGCCGTCGCCGCCGATGCCGTGCGCGCCGGCGAAGGTGCCGCCGACGCCGACGCCGGTGCGCGCGGCGACCTCGTGGCCGAGGACGGCTTGCATCGGTTTCTCGTGCATCTTTCCGGCGGCGAACTCGGCGCCATAGTGCTCGAGGTATTCCTTGCCCGCGCCGACGATGCGGTAGCC
>DASUZH010000440.1:0-3694 GCA_036376975.1 Burkholderiales bacterium
TTCATCTGTCGGGACGGGATGATCGGCGGCTGCGTCGCCTGTCCGCCGGAGCCCGTCCAGTAGGCCAACGCCCCCGGTTCTGGTAGCTTTCCCGGCTCCCATGTCGATGAAGGCTTCCCAGGTCCGGTCCACGTTCCTCGACTTCTTCGCGCAGCGAGGACACGAGGCCGTGGCCTCGAGCTCGCTGGTGCCGGCCAACGACCCGACGCTGCTGTTCGTCAACTCGGGCATGGTGCAGTTCAAGGACGTGTTCCTCGGCAAGGACCAGCGTCCGTACAAGCGCGCCACCACCTCGCAGCGCTCGGTGCGCGCCGGCGGCAAGCACAACGACCTCGAGAACGTCGGCTATACCGCGCGCCACCACACGTTCTTCGAGATGCTCGGCAACTTCTCGTTCGGCGACTATTTCAAGAAGGACGCCATCCAGTTCGCCTGGGAGCTGCTCACCCAGGTCTACAAGCTGCCGCCCGAGAAGCTGTGGACCACGGTCTACCACACCGACGACGAGGCCTACGACCTGTGGACCAAGGTGATCGGGGTGCCCAAGGAGCGCGTGGTGCGCATCGGCGACAAGCCGGGCGGCCAGAAGTACCAGTCGGACAACTTCTGGCAGATGGCCGATACCGGCCCCTGCGGCCCGTGCAGCGAGATCTTCTACGACCACGGCGCGGGCATCGCCGGCGGCCCGCCGGGATCGCCCGACGCGGACGGCGACCGCTACATCGAGATCTGGAACCTGGTGTTCATGCAGTTCAACCGGGACGAGAAGGGCAACCTGAATCCGCTGCCCAAGCCCTCGGTGGATACCGGCATGGGCCTCGAGCGCATCGCCGCGGTGCTGCAGCACGTGCACTCGAACTACGAGATCGACCTGTTCCAGGATCTGATCAAGGCGGCTGCGCGCGAGACCGGCGCGAAGGACCTGAAGAACCCGTCGCTCAACGTCATCGCCGACCACATCCGTGCCTGCTCGTTCCTGATCGTCGACGGCGTGATCCCCGGGAACGAGGGACGCGGGTACGTCCTGAGGCGGATCGTGAGAAGGGCGATCCGGCATGGCTACCAGCTCGGCCAGAAGCAGCCGTTCTTCTACCGGCTGGTGGCCGACCTGGACCGCGCGATGGGCGACGCCTATCCGGAGCTGCGCAAGGCGAAGGACAAGGTCGCCGAGACCCTCAAGGCCGAGGAAGAGAAGTTCGCCGAGACGCTGGAAAACGGCATGAAGCTGTTCGAGCTCGGCGCGAAGACCGAGGCGCGCGTGATGGGCTACATCCGCGACCACTTCGTGCGCGAGTTCGCGAGCTTCGACGACGGGGTGTTTCGCAAGGCCAACGAGGACGTGCTGGTCAGGGTGAAGCAGGTGGGCCAGGTGGGCAGCGTCGACGAGTACGTCCGCAGGATGGTCGGCGAGGTCGAGGCCCATTCGGCGAAGGCCGGCAAGCCGGCGCGCATGTACGCGGTGTTCTTCGGCGGCTCCGACAAGGCGCCCGAGGAGCTGCTCGACAAGGTGAGCCGGGGCCGCGACTACGACAAGGTGCGGGTGCTGTACCTGAAGGAGACCTCGATCCCGTTCGACGGCCGCACCGCGTTCACGCTCTACGACACCTACGGCTTTCCGTTCGACCTGACGCAGGACCTGTGCCGCGAGAAGGGCATCCCGGTCGACGTCTCGGCCTACGACACCGCGATGCAGGAGCAGAAGACGAAGGCGCGCGCGGCATCCAAGTTCTCGATGGCGGCCGGCCTCGAGTATTCGGGCGCGAAGACCGAGTTCCACGGCTACGACACGCTCACGCTGCCGGCCAAGGTGGTCGCGCTCTATCGCGAAGGCGCGCAGGTGCAGGCGTTGAAGAGCGGCGATGCCGGCACGGTAGTGCTCGACCGCACGCCGTTCTACGCCGAGTCGGGCGGCCAGGTCGGCGACCGCGGCGAGCTGGTCGGCTCGGGCGGCACCTTCGAGGTGGGCGATACGCAGAAGATCCAGGCCGACGTGCACGGGCACGAGGGCACGCTGAAGACCGGCACGCTCAAGGTGGGCGACAAGGTGGAGGCGAAGGTCGACATGGCGCTGCGCACCGCGACCATGCGCAACCACTCGGTGACGCACATCATGCACAAGGCGCTGCGCGAGGTGCTCGGGCCGCACGTGCAGCAGAAGGGCTCGCTGGTCGACGAGAGCAAGACGCGCTTCGACTTCGCGCACGACAAGCCGCTCACCGACGAGCAGATCCGCCAGGTCGAGTCGCGCGTGAACGCGGAGATCATGCAGAACACGGCGACCCGCGCGCAGGTCATGCCGATCGAGCAGGCGAAGAAGTCCGGCGCGATGATGCTGTTCGGCGAGAAGTACGGCGACGAGGTGCGGGTGCTCGAGATCGGCTCGTCGCGCGAGTTCTGCGGCGGCACCCACGTCGCGCGCACCGGCGACATCGGCGTCTTCAAGCTGTACTCGGAAGGCGGCGTCGCGGCCGGCATCCGCCGCGTCGAGGCGACCACCGGCGGCACCGCGCTGGCGATGATCGACGGCCAGCTGCAGGAGTTCCAGGAGGTGGCGAAGGAGCTGCGCGCGCAGCCCGGCGCCGGGATGGTCGAGAAGGCGGTGAAGGCGCTGGTCGAGGAGAAGAAGGCGCTCGAGAAGGAGCTGGCGAAGGCGCGCTCCCGGCTGGCGATGGGCCAGGGCCAGGATCTCGCTTCGCAGGCGGTAGACGTCAAGGGCGCCAAGGTGCTGGTCGCGACCCTCGACGGCGCCGACGCGAAGACGCTGCGCGACACGATGGACAAGCTGAAGGACCGCCTGAAGTCGGCGGCGATCGTGCTCGGCGCAGTGAGCGACGGCAAGGTGTCTCTCATCGCCGGCGTAACCGCCGACCTGACGGCAAAGGTAAAGGCGGGCGAGCTGGTGAATTTCGTCGCCCAGCAGGTGGGCGGCAAGGGCGGGGGGCGGCCGGACATGGCGCAGGCCGGCGGTACCGAACCGGCGAAGCTGCCGGGCGCGCTGCAAACGGTGAAATCCTGGATCGAGGAACGCGTATGAAAAAGACTTTGCTAGCCGCGCTGGTTGCCTTCCCAACCGCCGCGCTCGCCCACCACGGCTGGAGCGAGTACGACTCCACCAAGCCCCTCAAGCTGACCGGCAAGATCGTCGAGTCGGGCTACGAGCACCCGCACGGCCACGTGCGCATGGAAACCCCCGGCAAGACCTGGAACGTGATCCTCGCGCCGCCCTCGCGCATGGAGCGGCGCGGGCTGGAGAAGAACCAGCTGAAGGCGGGCGCGACGGCGACGGTCGAGGGCTACGCCAACCGCGACAAGCCCGAGGAGCTGCGCGCCGAGCGCATCATCATCGACGGCAAGACCATCGAGCTCAGATGACCGAGGGCGGCGGCGCGCTCGGCGCCCTGGAGGCCTCCGGCCTCGGCCAGGCGATGCGGCAGTGGCTGTGGCTGTATCCGACGGTGGAGACCATCCATATCGTCGGCATCGGCCTGCTGTTCGGCTCGATCGCGGTGCTCGATGTCCGCTTGTTGGGTTTTTCAAAAACTATTTCTGTCAGAAGGCTGAGCAGGCACGTCCTGCCGTGGACCGCGGCGAGCTTCCTGCTCATCGTGCCCAGCGGCCTGATGATGTTCACCGCGCACGCCACCGATTTCATCTCCAGCCCGGTGTTCGTGACCAAGCTGTGCCTGATCCTCGC
>DASUZH010000441.1:0-2757 GCA_036376975.1 Burkholderiales bacterium
CTGGTCTACCTGGTGAAGGAAACGCAGGTGTGGACCGAGATCACCACCCTGCTGATCCCGGGCAAGAACGACTCCGACGAGGAGATCCGCGCCGAGTGCAAATGGATAAGGACGAATCTGGGGGCGGACGTGCCGCTGCACTTCACCGCCTTCCATCCCGACTACAAGATGACCGACCTGCCGCGCACGCCCGCGGCCACGCTGACGCGCGCGCGGGAAATCGCGCAGCTCGCCGGCCTGAACTACGTCTACACCGGCAACGTGCACGACGAGTCCGGCGGCTCGACCTACTGCCCGGAGTGCGAGAACGCGGTCGTCGTGCGCGACTGGTATCAGATCAATTCGTATGAATTGACCGATACCGGCGCGTGCCGGTCGTGCGGCACGCCCATCCCCGGGCGCTTCCAGAGGTTCGGCAAGCCCTTCGGGTCGCGCCGCATCCCCGTCCGCCTGGCGCAAGCGATCGCTTGAGCGCCGGCTCGACACGCGCCACCGCGCTAGGTGCGGTCGCGGTGCTGCTCTGGTCTGCGCTCGCGCTGCTCACCGTCGGCGCGAAGCGCCTGCCGCCTTTCCAGCTGCTGGCGCTGACTTTCGGCGTGGCGGGAATGGTGGGAATCCTCCTCTCCGTCGCACGACGGAAATCCCTTGCAGCCGCGGCGCGAGCCCATCCGCGGGCGCTCCTGCTGGCGACCGCCGCGCTGGCCGGCTATCACCTGCTGTACTTCGTCGCGCTGCGCAACGCGCCGGCGGTCGACGCGAGCCTGATCGCCTACCTCTGGCCGCTGCTCATCGTGCTGTTCGCCGGCATCGCGCATGGCGGCCTGCGCGCCGCGCACCTCGCCGGCGCCGCGCTCGGGCTGTGCGGCGCCTGGCTGGTCCTGACCACGCGCGGCGCGCTCGCGCTGGACTCCGCCTATTCACTTGGCTATGCCGCGGCCGCCGGCTGCGCGCTGGTCTGGTCGGCGTACTCGGTCGCCAACCGCCGCTTCGCCGACGCGCCGGTGGACGTGGTGACCCTCGCCTGCGTCGCTACCGCGATCCTCGGCGCCGCCGCGCACGCGCTGTTCGAGCGCAGCGTCGCGCCGGCGCCGCTCGAATGGCTGGCGGTCGCGCTGCTGGGCCTCGGCCCGGTGGGCGCCGCCTTCTTCCTGTGGGACTTCGGCACCAAGCGCGGCAACCTGCCGCTGCTCGGCGTGTTTTCCTATGCCGCGCCGGTGCTCTCGACGCTGCTGCTGGTCGCCGCCGGCGGCGCCGAGCCGAGCTGGCAGCTCGCCGCGGCCGCGTGCCTCGTCGCCGGCGGCGCCGCGCTCGCCTCCTGGCCGCGCAGATGAAGCCGTTCTCGGAAGCGAGCGAGCGCAACCGCGAGCCGATCCTCGCCGTCCTCAAGCGGGTGCTCAGGGACAGAAGGAAGGTCCTGGAAATCGGCTCCGGTACCGGCCAGCACGCTGCTTATTTCTCGGCCGCGCTGCCACACGTCGTGTGGCAGGCGAGCGACAGGGCGGAGAATCTGGCGGGCATCCGCGAGTGGGGCTCCAATCCGATCGAGCTGGACGTCGACGGCGCTTGGCCGAATACTGATGCCGACGCGGTGTTCACCGCGAACACCTGTCACATCATGTCCTGGCCGCAGGTCGAGCGGATGTTCAAAGGCGTCGGCGGGATGCAGAGCGTGCGGACGTTCTGCCTGTACGGGCCGTTCAACTACGGCGGGAAGCACACCTCGGAGAGCAACGCACGCTTCGACGCGATGCTGCGCGGCCGCGACCCGGCGAGCGGCCTGCGCGACTTCGAGAAAATAGTCGAGCTGGGAAGCAAGGCCGGCTTGCGCCTGGACGAGGACAACGCCATGCCCGCCAACAACCGGCTGCTCGTGTTCGCCCGCGCCTAGAAGGCGAACACCTCGGATCCCGCGATCTCGCGCAGCCGCGGGAGGTCGACCAGGGTGATGCTGCGATAGCCGATGTCGAGCAGGCGCGCGTTCTCCATGCGCTTGAGCTCCGCGTTCACCCTCGAGCGGCTCGCGCCGAGCATGCGGCTGAGGTCGGCCTGGTTGACGCGCATCTCGACCGGCGCGCTGCCGGCGATGTCGGCGCCGCCGCTCATCGCCTGGCCGAGCAGCCGGCGCACGATGCGCTGGTCGAGCGGCGCGACGCCGAAATCGCGGATCACCGACATGGCGAGCGTGAGGCGGCGCACCAGCAGGCCGGCGAAATGGCGCCACAGCTGCGGGTGGCGGTCGAGGAGGGCGAGGAACTGGGCGCCGCCGATGCTCGCCAGCTCGGTCGCGCCGAAGCCGCGCGCATCGACGATCGCGCCGGCGTTGCCGAGCAGGTGGCCCAGCCCGTAGAAGCTGCCCGGGCCGAGCACCGCATAGACGAATTCCTCGCCGCTCGCGGTCACCGTGCTAAGGCGCAGCCCGCCCTGCAGCACGATCCACATCTCCTCCTGCGGCCGGCCGGCCGCGCCGGCCAGCTCGTTGTCGCCCAGCTTGCGCAGCTTGCACAGCGCGGCGAGCTCGTCGCGCTCCGCCTCCGCCAGGTCGCGGAAATGCACGCTCTTCCCGAGCAGCGCGCGAATGCGGTCGAATTCCGGGCGCTGGGCCACGTCGCGCGGCGACGCCTAGTCCTTCATCAGCAGCTGGACCAGGCCGGCGGTGCTGTCCCAGCGCTTGCCGCCGCGCGCTTCGAGATGCGACCAGAACTGGTCGACGAGCGCGGCCATCGGCAGCCGCGCGCCCGACTTGCGCGCCTGGTCGAG
>DASUZH010000442.1:0-2480 GCA_036376975.1 Burkholderiales bacterium
GAAGGCGGCGAAGGCGAGCAGGTACATCGAGGTGAGGAAGCCGAGGTCGGCGCTGGAGAGCGAGAACTCGACCGCCAGCTCCTTCGAGATGACCGCGTTGACGTTGCGGAAGAAGAACGACAGGAAGTAGCCCGCGGCGAAGGGCCCGAACACCACCAGCCAGGCGTTCGCGGTTACTCTACCCGTCATGAAGAAGCGGCTGATCGTGGGGATCACCGGCGCAACTGGCGCCGCCTACGGGATTTCGATTCTCAGGACGATCAAGTCCATCCGTGGATGGGAAAGTCATCTGGTGTTGACCGACGCCGGCGCGCTCAACGCCTGGCACGAGCTCAAGCTGAAGCGCAAGCAGATCGAGCGCCTGGCGGCGGTCTCGCATCACCCGAAGGACATCGCCGCGTCGATCGCCAGCGGCTCGTTCCTCACCGAGGGCATGGTGATCGCGCCCTGCTCGATGAAGACCCTCGCCGCGGTGGCGCACGCGCACGCCGACGACCTGGTCTCGCGCGCCGCCGACGTGGTGCTGAAGGAGCGCCGGCGCCTGGTGCTGGTGCCGCGCGAGACGCCGCTCAACCTCGCCCACCTGCGCAACATGGTGGCGGCGAGCGAGATGGGGGCGGTGATCTTCCCGCCGGTGCCCGCCTTCTACGCGCGGCTGAAGAGCCTCGACGACGCCGTCGAGCACGGCGTCGCGCGCATCCTCGACCTGTTCGGCATTCACTCCGCCAGGCTCGCGCGCTGGCGCGGCATCAAAGGAATTCCCGCAGAGCGCGATTGAAGGCTTCGGGCTGCTCGACGTTGGCGATGTGCGAGGCCTGCGGGATGTTGACGAACTTCGCTCCCGGCACGGTCTCGCCGATGAACCTGGTGCCGCCCGCGGCCCCGTCCTGCTCGCCGGTGACGGCGAGCACCGGCACGTTGATCTCCTTGAGGCGCCTGGTGGTGCTGAGCCCCATGATGGCGCGGCCGCAGCCGACGTAGCCGGCCACCGGCGTGGCGAGGATCAGCTCGGCGATCTTCTTCGCCGCCGGGCTGGAGCGGAACGGCGGCGTGAACCAGCGCTCCATGGTCGAGTCGAGCAGCCCCGCCATGCCCTTCGACTCGGCGATGGCGATGCGCTCCTCCCACTGCTTGAGCGCCTCGGGCGGCTGCGCGTGCGTGGTGTCGGCGAAGACCATTTTCTGGAACGGATGCTTGCCGCGCAGCGCGATGGTCTGCCCGATCATGCCGCCGATGGACAGGCCGCAATACACGGCGGTTTGGATTTTTAGGGAAGAAACCAGACCAAGGACGTCGTCCGCCAGCATGTCCAGCGTGTACGGTCCCTTCGGCGCCGTCGTCGCCCCGTGGCCGCGCATGTCGTAGTTCAGGATGCGGTAGCCGCCCTTGAAGGCCTCGACCGTCGGGTCCCACATGCGCACGCTGCAGGCGAGGGAGTGGCTGAGCACCAGCCAGGGCGCGCCCTCCTTGCCGCTCACCTCGTAGTTGATCTCGATGCCGTTGACCTTCGCTTTCATGCCGCCTCCGTGATCAGGGGAATCATCATCTCGCTCTCGCTGGTGCCGCCGTGGTTGCCGATGTGCAGGTGGCGCGCCTCGCCGGGCGTCCAGTCCTTGACCGTGTAGTTGCCGCGCATCACCAGCGCGACGTCGCCGATGCGCTCGGCGAAGCTGGGATGCGGCGCGCCGGGGCCGTACCAGCCCTCGTCCAGCAGCTCGCGGCTGGGCCGCACGTCCGCGCGGTCGCCGAAGAAGTCTTTTGCTTTCGCGACAAAATCTCGCTCGGAATGCACGTAGCAATACGCCACGCGCCGCTCGCCGCAAAGCGGGAAGCGAAGCTGGGAAGCGAGCGAGGAAGGCAGCTCGATCGACTCTTCCGGCGCGCTGTCCATGAAGCCGTGGTCGGCGGTGGCGACGACCAGCGTGTCGGTGCCCGAGAGGCGCGCGAGCAGCGCGCCGAACGCGGCGTCGACCTTCGCCAGCTCCGCCGCCGCCTGCGCGCTCTCCGAGCCGTGCTGGTGCGACACGGTGTCGTACCACGGCCAGTACGTGTAGATGAACTTGCGCTCGTCGCTCGACTTCACGGCTTTTTCTGTTTCGACAATCAATTCGTTGAGCGTGTCGTAGGCGCGGCGTTCGGCGCCTTGCGTGTGCCGCACGTTGTAGTCGGATTCGATGATCTGCCGGTAGGTGACGACGATCGACCGCACCGGCAGCGACTTGAACAATGAATCCGACAAATACACTTGAGCGGGCGTTACGCCGCGCGAGGAAAGCGACATCTGGTCGCCTCGGCTGCGGAAGGGCAGCGCGGCCGACACGCAGCCTGCTGCGCCGAAGTAGGTGAACCATCCGGTGAGGCCGTGCTCGAACGGCGTGCAGCCGGTGTATGAGGTGGTGATCGCGGACGCGGTGGTCGGCGGAAACACGGAGGTGATCGCGCCGCGCCGGCGCCGCGCCAGCTCGCCGCCCGCGCCGCGG
>DASUZH010000443.1:0-4020 GCA_036376975.1 Burkholderiales bacterium
CACGAACGGCTGGCCGATCGAGTACTTGTAGGACATGGCGACGATGGTCGGCATCTTGGCGACCAGGCGGAACGCCGAGATGACGCGGTGCTGCGGATTGTTGATGTCGAGCGCGTCGTGATAGAACGCCGACAGCGCGCCGACCACCCCCACCATCACCGCCATCGGATGCGCGTCGCGGCGGAAGCCCTGGTAGAGGCGCGCGAGCTGCTCGTGGATCATGGTGTGGTGGGTGACGATGCCGACGAACTCGTCCTTCTGCTGCCGGTTCGGCAGCTCGCCGTTCAGCAGCAGGTAGCAGACCTCGAGGAAGTCGCACTGCTGCGCCAGCTGCTCGATCGGGTAGCCGCGGTACAGCAGCACGCCGGCGTCGCCGTCGATGTAGGTGATATTGGAGCTGCAGCTCGCGGTGGAGAGGAAGCCCGGGTCGTAGGTGAACATGCCGGACTTGCCGTACAGCGTGCGGATGTCGACGACCTGCGGCCCGATGCTCCCGCCCAATACCGGGAACTCGAGCGTCTTGCCGTCGGGCAGCTTCAGGGTGGCGTTCTTTTCCATGTCGTTCCTCTTCAGCAGGCGCGCAAGCGCTCCACCGTCGCGCGATACCGATCGTCCAGCGGGTCGCAACGACCGCTCACATAATCCCAGATATCGTTGTCTGGCAGGTCCAGCAGATCCCAGAGCGTGTTGTCCTCCGGGTGCTTCACGAGGTATTTCTGCAATACGAGGTCAAGCTCGAGCAGGCCCCGGCGGCATTTCCAGTACAACCGGTTCTTGTCGGCCTGGTCCATCAGACGGAGCGGCGCACCATCATCTCTTTGATCTTGCCGATGGCGCGGGTCGGGTTGAGGCTCTTCGGGCAGACGTCGACGCAGTTCATGATGGTGTGGCAGCGGAACAGGCGGTAGGGGTCCTCGAGGTTGTCGAGGCGCTCGGCGGTCGCCTGGTCCCTCGTGTCGGCGAGAAAGCGGTATGCCTGGAGCAGTCCTGCCGGGCCGACGAACTTGTCCGGGTTCCACCAGAACGACGGGCAGGAGGTCGAGCAGCAGGCGCACAGGATGCACTCGTAGAGGCCGTTCAGCTCCTCGCGCTCCTTCGGCGACTGCAGCCGCTCGCGCTCGGGCGGCGGGTCGTTGTTGACCACGTACGGCATCACCGAGTGGTACTGCTTGAAGAACTGGGTCATGTCGACGATCAGGTCGCGGATCACCGGCAGGCCGGGCAGCGGCCGCAGCGTGACGTGCTCGGGCAGCTCGGCCAGCTTGGTGACGCAGGCGAGGCCGTTCTTGCCGTTGATGTTGAAGGCGTCGGAGCCGCACACCCCCTCGCGGCAGGAACGGCGGAACGAAAGCGAGTCGTCCTGCACCTTCGCCTTGACCAGCGCGTCGAGCAGCATGCGGTCGGCGCTGTCGAGCTTCACCTCGTAGTCCTGCATGTACGGGCGGGCATCCTTCTCCGGGTCGTAGCGGTAGATGCTCAGTCTCATCAGTACGTTCTCACCTTCGGTTCAAAGGTTTCGACGGACAGCGGCCGCTGGTGGACCGGCTTGTAATCCAGGCGGTTGCCCTCCTTGTACCACAGGGTATGCCGCATCCAGCTCTTGTCGTCGCGGTCGGGGTGATCGTCGCGGGTGTGCGCGCCGCGGCTCTCCTTGCGGGCCTCCGCCGATACCGCCGTCGCCATCGCGGTCTCCACCAGGTTCTCCAGCTCGAGCGCCTCGACGCGGGCGGTGTTGAACACCTTCGACTTGTCCTGGATGAAGGTCTTCTGCGAGCGTAGCGCGATCTCCTTCATCTTCTGCACGCCCTTGACCAGGTCGTCCGGGAAGCGGAACACGCCGCAGTGCGCCTGCATCGTGCGGCGCAGGTCGTTCAGCACGTCCGGCACCCGCTCGCCGCTCCTCGCCGAGTCGAGCCGCGCGATGCGCGCCAGGGTCTCCTCGCCGGCGCCCTTGGGCAGGTTGCGGTGCGGCCGCGGCTGCGCGGCGATGTCCTTGGTCATCTGCTCGCCCGAGGCCTTGCCGAACACCACCAGGTCGAGCAGCGAGTTGGTGCCGAGGCGGTTGGCGCCGTGCACCGAGACGCAGGCGCACTCGCCGGCGGCGTACAGCCCGGGGACGATGGCCTCCTTGCTGTTGCCCTCGGGGGCCACCACCTGTCCCATGTAGTTCGTCGGCACGCCGCCCATCTGGTAGTGCACCGTCGGCACAACCGGGATCGGGTCGCGCACCGGGTCGACGTTGGCGAACTTGATCGCGATCTCGCGGATGCCCGGCAGGCGCAGGTTGATCACCTCCGGCCCGAGATGGTCGAGCTTGAGCAGCACGTGGTCGGCGTGCTCGCCGCAGCCGCGGCCTTCCTTGATCTCGGTAGTCATCGCGCGCGACACCACGTCGCGGCTCGCCAGGTCCTTGGCGTTCGGCGCGTAGCGCTCCATGAAGCGCTCGCCGTTCTTGTTCAGCAGGTAGCCGCCCTCGCCGCGCACGCCCTCGGTGATCAGCACGCCCGCGCCGGCCACGCCGGTGGGGTGGAACTGCCAGAACTCCATGTCCTCGAGCGGCAGCCCGGCGCGCGCCGCCATGGCGATGCCGTCGCCGGTGTTGATGAAGGCGTTGGTGGTGGCGTGGTAGATGCGCCCGCCGCCGCCGGTCGCCAGCAGCGTCGACTTGGCGTGGAAGATCGACACCTCGCCGGTCTCCATCTCGAGCGCGGTCACTCCGATCACCGCGCCGTCCTGCGGGTCGCGGATCAGGTCGAGCGCCATCCACTCGACGAAGAACTGGGTGTTGGCGCGCACGTTCTGCTGGTAGAGGGTATGCAGCATGGCGTGGCCGGTGCGGTCGGCCGCGGCGCAGGAGCGCATCGCCATCTTCGGGCTGCCGTAGTTCTGCGTGTGGCCGCCGAACGGCCGCTGGTAGATCCTGCCGTTCTCCAGCCGGTCGAACGGCATGCCCATGTGCTCGAGCTCGACCACCACCTCGATCGCCCGGCGGCACATGTACTCGATCGCGTCCTGGTCGCCGAGGTAGTCGGAGCCCTTGACCGTGTCGTACATGTGCCAGTGCCAGTTGTCCTCGGTGGAGTTGGCGAGCGGCGCGGCGATGCCGCCCTGCGCGGCGACGGTGTGCGAGCGGGTCGGGAACACCTTGGAAAGCACCGCGGTCTTCAGGCCGGCGCGCGCCAGCTCGAGCGAGGCGCGCATGCCAGAGCCGCCGGCCCCGACCACGATGGCGTCGAACTTGCGGACGGTCAGCGCCATAGGATCTGGATCCCCCAGCCGACGTAGATCGCGAGCAGCAGCAGCGTCAGCACCTGCAGCGCGAGGCGCAGGCCGTCCGGCTTGATGTAGTCCATCAGGATGTCGCGCACGCCGACCCAGGCGTGCCAGGCGAGGCTGGCGACGAACAGCAGGCTCGCCACCCGCATCCAGCCGGTGCTGAACAGGTCCCGCCACGCCGGATAGGTAAGGGGCTCCTTCGAGAAAAACACGCACGCCATGATCAGCGCGTAAAGCGCCATGACGGCTGCGGTGATGCGTTGCGCGAGCCAGTCGCGCAGGCCGTAGTGGGCGCCGACGACGAGCCTTTTCACCACAGCCTCGCGGCGAAGAACGCGGTCAGCGCGAGCCCGGCGACGATGACGATGACGCTGCTGATGCGCGCGGTGCGCAGGCCGACGCCGATGTCGAGGTCGAGCAGCAGGTAGCGGATGCCGGCGCAGAAGTGATGGCAGAAGGCCCAGATGAAGATCACCAGCCCGGCCTTCACCAGCGGCAGCTGCAGGTACTGCTTCGCGTACGAGAAGCCCTGCTCCGAGGCGAGGCTCGCGTCGAGCATCCACAGCAGCCAGGCGGCGAACGGGAAGACGAGCCAGGCGCCGGAGATGCGATGCAGGATGGAAACCCACCCCGGCAGCGGCAGGCGGATCTGGAAAAGGATCGCGGGCAGGCTGAGGTACTTCGGACGAACCTTTTTCGCGGCCGCGCTCGACATTTTGACGGGCCCGGTCCCTACACCGGGCA
>DASUZH010000444.1:0-2925 GCA_036376975.1 Burkholderiales bacterium
AAGAAGCTGGGTCTCGAACGAGTAGCGGTTGATGGGGATGTCGGCCAGCGCGCGCGCCACCTGCGAGAGGGTCGGCGTGTCCGCGCTGGCGTCCACCGAGCGATCACTCTCGGTCTCGGCGTTCACCACGATGAACACCAGCTTGCGCACCGCGTTCAACCCGCTCGCGCGCAGCGCATTGCTCAGCGTGCCGTAGAGCGCGACCATCTCGATGATGCCGCGCATGCTCATGTTGTCGGCGAGGCCGCCGTCGAGCAGGTGGATGTAGGGGCGCCGCTCGCGGTCGAGGTAGGACTCGATCTCGCCCAGGCGCTGCTGCTGGCGCGCGGCCATCTCGCCCTGCGCCTCGGGAAACGGCGGCATGACGAAGCCGCAGCGGCCGGCGTAGTTCCACAGCGTCACCGGCGAGAGCACGACCGGCAGCGCGCTCGAGGCGGCGACCGCGCGGGCGATCGGCAGCTTGTCGAGGTCCGAGCACAGCAGGTCGAAGCTGTCCTGCGTGAACTCGAAGCGCGCGCCGAGCGACATGTCGGTGGCGGCGATGGTGACGAACGGCTTGCGCCGGCGCGCCGAGATCTCGGCATAGGTCTTGCCGTCGAACAGGGCCTCGTCCAGCAGCTCCTGCATCATGTCGACGCGCCCGTAGCGGTCGGACAGCAGGCGCGGCAGCGCGGAGAGGGCGATGATGTTGTCCTCCAGGCGGTCCTGCAGGTTGCGCTTGAAGAAGCGTTCCTCGAAGTCGCGGAACAGGCCATCGCCATGCAGCGCGTAATACGCCGCGGTCATCGCGCCGCCCGACACCGCGGCAATCATGTCGACCTCGTCGAGCAGCCTGGCGTCGCGGCCGTTCCAGCGGATGCGCTCGGCGGCGAGGCGCTCGAGCACGCCGTAGGCGAGGGCGGCGGCGCGCATGCCGCCGCCGGAGAAGCCGACCACGATCAGCAGGCTGTCGGTATTGTCGCCCGCCCTGACGTTGCCGTAGCGGTAGCCGTGAGCGGGATCGACGCGCTCGAGCGGCGCGTTGACGGTGTAGTGCCAGCCGCAGCCCGACAGCGCCAAGGCGGCGAGCGCGGCGGCGAATCGGGCCGGCATGCGGCTCAGTATACTTTTGCCCGCGATGGCCAGGAAACGCTACGCGCGCCGCGAGGATCTCGGCCTGGGCCAGGCCGAGTTCGCGCTGCTGCGCCGCCTCGACACGCCGCAGAAGATCCAGGCCTTCCTCTACGGCCTGCGGCAGAACTTCGAGCCCGGCGGCGACACCTGCCGCCCGGTGCGCGCGGTGCTGGCGGCGCGGCGCGCGCACTGCATCGAGGGCGCGATGCTCGCCGCCTGCGCCCTTTGGGTGCACGGCGAGCCGCCGCTGCTGATGGACATGCGGGCGGTGCGCGACTTCGACCACGTGGTGGCGCTGTTCCGCCGCCGCGGCTGCTGGGGCGCGATCTCCAAGACCAACGGCGTCGGCCTGCGCTGGCGCGACCCGGTGTACCGCACGCTGCGCGAGCTGGCGATGTCCTATTTCCACGAGTACACCAACAAGCTCAGCCACAAGACGCTGCGCGAGTACTCGGTGCCCTACGACCTGCGGCGCATCGATCCGGCGATCTGGATAAACGGGAATAAGAACGCCTGGAGCGTGTGCGAGGCGCTCGACGAGCTGCGCCATTTCCCGCTGGTGAACGGCCATCACATGAAGTCGGTTTCACGCCGCGACCCGTTCGAGCGCCGGGTCGGCGGCCTGCTGCAATACCGGCGTCGAACCAGCGGCTGAAACGCTTCCTGCGGCAACGCTTTCGGTGTAGCCTCGAAGCGAGGGGGAAGCTAGGAGGTCAGGGGTGGAAGGCTGCGTTAGCGTCGTCGACGACGACGCGCTGGTTCTGCGATCGCTCGACCGGCTGCTGCGCTCGGCCGGCTTCACGGTGCGCACCTATCCTTCGCCGCAGGCGTTCCTGGCGCAGGGCGAGCATGCCGCGCCGGGCTGCGTGGTGCTCGACCTCTCGCTGCCGGGCCTGAGCGGCCTCGAGCTGCAGCAGGCGCTCGCCGCCTCGCCCGATCCCCGCCCGGTGGTGTTCATCAGCGGCCGCGGCGACGTGCCGAGCAGCGTCGCCGCGATGAAGGCCGGCGCGGTCGACTTCCTGGTCAAGCCTTTCGACGAGCAGAGCCTGCTCGCCGCGGTGCGCGCCGCGATCGAGAAGGACCGCAGCGCGCGCGCGGCGCGCGAGGAGCTCGCGCACATCGCGAGCCGGCTCGCGGCGCTGACCCCGCGCGAGCAGGAGGTTCTCGCCGGCGTGGTCGAGGGCAAGCTGAACAAGCAGATCGCGGCCGAGCTCGGCACCGCCGAGAAGACCGTCAAGGTGCACCGCGCCCGCATGATGCGCAAGATGGGCGTCGATTCGCTTGCCGGCCTGGTGCGGGCATGGACAGCCATACGACGGACTGGCGCGGCGCCGCGCCGCTGAGCGCGCCGCCGCCGGCGTTTCCGCTCCCGGCGCGCGGGCTGCTGGTGCCGGCGCTCGCGCTTGCCGTCGGCTACTACCTGGCGGCGCGCATCGGCTTTGCTTTCACCCTGCAGCCGCACCCGATCTCGACGCTGTGGCCGCCGAACGCCCTCCTGCTCGCCGCGCTGCTGCTGACGCCGGGGCGCGCCTGGGGATGGCTGCTGGCCGCCGCGCTGCCCGCGCACCTGCTGGTCGAGCTGCAGAGCGGCGTGCCGACCGCCATGGTGCTGGGCTGGTTCGCGAGCAACTGCAGCGAGGCGCTGATCGGCGCGGCGCTGGTGCGCGCCTTCGTGCCCGGCCCGCTGCGGCTGGATTCGTTCCGCAACGCGAGCGTGTTCCTGCTGTGCGGCGCGCTCGCCGCGCCCGTCGCCTCCTCGTTCCTCGACGCCGCGCTGGTGAAGCTGATCGGCTGGGGCGAGGGCGAGTACCT
>DASUZH010000445.1:0-3999 GCA_036376975.1 Burkholderiales bacterium
CGGGCAAGCCGGGCGAAGAGCATTACTTCGACATCGCGGTGCGCCAGATGCGGCAGAACGGCGCCCCGGAGTCGGTGTGGGAGAAGACCGGCATCTGGGCGACGCCCCGCGGCCACGGCTACATGGGCGACTACCACGACGACAGCCGTCTGGTTGCCGGCATGGGAAATCCCGTGTTCGAGGAGTACAGAAAAAAGTTAATTCAATCAACAAATGAAAAAGAAGCGGATCGCGCGCTGCGCGTCACGCTGTGGAATACCGTGCTCTACCCGAACTGCTCTTTCATGAGCCAGTTCCGGCAGCTGCGCATCATTCACCCGCTCGCCGTCGACCGCTCGGTGGTCTACACCTACTCGTTCCGCATGCCACAGGCGCCCGAGCGGCTGTTCCGCGACACCATCGCCTTCTCCAACGTGGTGAACGGCACCGGATCCTGGGTGCTGACCGACGACCTCGAGGTCTACGAGCGCATCCAGAGGGGCTTCGCGAGCGGCGCGGTGGAATGGGCGCAGATCGGCCGCGGTCATGGCCGCGACGTCGCCGAGCCGGGCGGCGTGCGCGGCGCCACCGGCACGAGCGAGGTGTACATCAGGGCGCAGATGCGCGCCTGGCTCGACTACATGACCGCGCAGTGAGCCCAGAGCAATTTCTGTATCACGAGGCGCGGCTGCTGGACGAGCAGCGTCTCGAGGAATGGCTGGCGCTGTTCACCGAAGATGCGACCTACTGGGTGCCGCTCGAGCAGGGCCAGAAGGACCCGGTCGGGACGAGCTCGATCATCTACGACGACCGCACGCTGCTCGAGCTCAGGGTGAAGCAGGCGCGCCACCCGCGGGCGCACTCGCGGCTGCCGCTGGCGAGGACCGTGCACCAGGTTTCGAATATTTTCCTGAATCCAAACCAAACCAGTGAAATCGAAGTGAAATCCAACCTGGTCCTGATCGAGTACCGCCAGGAGAAGCAGCGCACCTGGGGCGCGCTGGTCGAGCACCGCCTGAAGCGCGCGGGCGATTCCTACCGCATCGCGCACAAGCGCGTCGACCTGGTCAACTCCGAGGCCGAGCTCGACGGCATCGCCATTCTCTTCTAGCGGTCACAAACCGACCCCCGGGCGCGTCTAAGGAGTAGAGGCGGGAATGGTCCCGCCAGGAGACGCAGATGCGCGCAGACACGAAGAGCATATCGATCGATACCCCTCCCCTCGAACTGGTGCGGTTCCTGTCCGACCCGCAGAGCCTGCCGCGCTGGGCCGTCGGTTTCGCCAGGTCGGTCCGCCAAGAGGCGGGACGCTGGCAAGTTCAAACCGCTGCCGGCGATCTCGGCTTGCGGATCGCCTCCGACCCGGCCCTGGGCGTGGTGGATTTCTGGATCTCGCCCGCGCCCGGCGTCGAGGCACTCGCCGCCTCGCGCGTGATCCCGCGCGGGACGGGAAGCGAGTACGTGTTTACCCAGTTCCAGGCGCCTGGCATGAGCGATGTGGAGTTCCAGCGCAGCATCCGCGCGCTCGAGCACGAGCTGACGGTGCTGAAGGCGATCGCGGAGGTCGATTGCCCCCGCTGAGTCCTCTCCACGCGGAGCGGAGCGGCGAGCTGCTGCGCCAGGCGCGCGCCGGCGATCGGGCGGCGCTGGAGGAGCTGATCGGCGGCCTGGCCGACGGCGTCTACCGGATCGCCCTGCGCATGACGGCGAGCGTGCCCGATGCCGAGGACGCGACCCAGGAGATTCTGCAGAAGGTGGCGGACCGCCTCGCCTCGTTTCGCGGCGAAGCCTCGCTGCCGACCTGGACCTACCGCATCGCCGTGAACCACCTGCTCGACCGCAAGCGAAGCCAGGTCGAGGAGCTGGCGCTCGACTTCGAGCGCTTTGGCGCCGACCTCCTCGACGGGCTCGCCGTCGCCCCCGACTCGGAACCGGTCCTGGCAGAGGAGGTAAAGCTCGGCTGCACGCTCGCCATGCTCACCTGCCTGGATCGAGAGCATCGCGTCGCCTACGTCCTCGGCGAGGTTTTCGACCTGCCCGGCCAGGCCGCCGCCGATGTGGCTCAGGTGGAAAGCGCCACCTATCGGCAGCGGCTGTCGCGCGCGCGCCGGCAGGTCGAAGCCTTCACGGAGTCGTACTGCGGCCTGGTGAACCGGGACGCTCCCTGCGCCTGTGATCGGCGCGTGTCGCGCGCGAAGGATCTGGGCCGGATCGGCGGCGACCGGCTACCGCTGAGCGCACACCCGCGGCGGGAGCTCGAGGCGGCGGTACGCGAGATGGAGGGCCTGCACGCCGCCGCCGCGCTGCTTCGTTCGCATCCGCATTACAGGGCCCCCGAGCAGGCGGTAGCCTTGCTGCGCGAGGCGCTTCTCCGCGCCGACCTGGCACTGTTGCGGTAGCCGCGCCTAGAGCTTCGCCGAGTAGACGTCGCGCACCAGGCGCTCGGTCTCGCCGCGCAGCAGCTTGTAGCACTCGCAGGCGCGCGCCTCGAGGCGGCCGCGGCTGAGCACCGCGATGCGGCCGCGCGAGTAGCGGATCAGCCCCGCCTTCTGCAGGCTGCTCGCCGCCTCGGTGACGCCCTCGCGCCGCACGCCCAGCATGGCGGCGATCCCCTCCTGCGTCATCGCCAGCTGGTTGTCGGCCGCGCGGTCGAGGCCCGACAGCAGCCAGCGGCAGAGCTGCTGGTCGACCGAGTGACGCCGGTTGCAGGCGGCGATCTGCGCCGACTGGCCGATTACCGCCCGCATGTAGCGCAGCAGGACGCGCTGGAAGCGCCCGCCGCGCCGGAACTCCGCCTGCAGCGCCGCGACCTTGACGCGAAACGCCGCGCCGGGCGCGCGCACCACCGCGCGCAGTGGGACGCCTCCTCCAGTGGCGACGGCGGAGGCGCCGGTGCAGCCCTCGTTGCCGATCACGCCGATTTCGGTCGAGTTGCCGTCGGCGGCCACGTGCACCATCGAGATCACGCATTCGGTCGGGAAGTAGCCGTGCAGTACGCGGGAGCCGGTCTCGTGCAGCGTGGCGCGGCGCTGCAGCGTCACCGGCTCGAGGTGAGGCCGCAGGCGGCGCATCTCCTCGCCGGTGAGCGCCGCCAGGAGGTGGTTACCCATCGCAGCCGGAATGTTCGGTAGCGCACAGAACGGCGCGGTGCCGGGTGCTACTTTCCGCGCCATGAGCGCCGACACCGTCTATACGCGAACCGTGCAGCGGGCGATCCAGGATGTCGGCGGCGTTGCGCAATTGGCGGCTCTGCTCAAGGTTTCTACGTCAGAAATCGATTCCTGGCTGTCGGGAAAAACCTCACCCAGCAACGCCCATTTCCTGCAAATGCTCGACGTGGTGGCGAAGGGCCCGCCGCGCTAGCGCTGCGTCGCGCAAGGGTCTTGCTAGACTGTGCGGCGCTTGCAAAACGTCTTCCGCGACTACGACCAGGCCGGGCTCGACGCTCAATACGAGCAGCGTACCTTCGTCCCGCATGCCGATGCCATCATCCAGCGCTACCTGACCGCGAGTGATGCGGTGCGGCAACGCCTGGGCGAGCCGCAGACGCTGCGCTATGGCGAATCCGAGGTCGAGCAGCTCGACCTCTACGGCGCCGGGCGCGAGAAATTCGTCGTATTCGTGCATGGCGGCGCCTGGAAGCGCCAGGGGCGGCGCGGCCAGGGGTTCGCCGCCGAGCCGTTCGTGCGCGCCGGCGCCGCCTACGCCGCGGTCGGCTTCGGCCTGCTGCCCTCGATCACCCTGCCCGAAATGGCCGGGCAGATATGCCAGGCTTTGCTCTTTATTAGCAATAAGTACAAACCGAAGAGGCTGATCCTGATCGGCCATTCGTCGGGCGCGCATCTTTCCGCCTGCGCCCTGACCAGACTTCCGTACATAAGCGCCGCGCTGCTGGTCTCGGGGGTCTACGACCTGCTCCCGGTCCGCCTGAGCGCCCGCAACGACTACGTAAGGCTGGACGAGCGCCTGGAACACGAGTACTCGCCGATCCGGCATGCGGCGAAGATCCGCTGCCCGGTC
>DASUZH010000446.1:0-3904 GCA_036376975.1 Burkholderiales bacterium
TGGCTTCGCCGGCCTCGCGCGCCTTGGCCTTCAGCTCGGCGGTGGCGGCCGGGATGTAGCGCAGCGAGTTGCGCATGATCGCGCTCTCGCGCTTGAAGCGGTCGACCAGGTCGCTCTTCTCGATGATGGTCTGGCGCAGCACCACCTGGGCGTCCTCCAGCCGCACGCCGAACCGGCCGAGGCCCTGCTCGCCGATGTGCTCGAGCACCTGCAGCGCGGTGCTTTGCGGCGTGGTGATGGCGTCGTAGTCCTTGCTCTCGCCCTTCCGGGAGCGCAGCACGTCGGCGTTCCAGTTGGCGTTGATCTGCTTCAGCTCGCGCACCAGCCGCGCCGTCTCGGCGGCGGCGGGATCGGTCCGGTAGGCTTCCAGGTAGAGGAAGGCGAGGCCGGCGAGCAGCGCGCCGGCGGCCGCCAGGCGCAGGAAATGCTTGAGGAAGGCGTTCATTAGCGGATCTCCTTTTCGCCGGTCAGCGTCTTGAGGAATTTCACGATCAGGCTCTTGTCGGAAGCGGGCGCGGTGCGGCCGAGCTGGTAGCGGAACATCACGTCCACCGCCTCGTCGAGCGTGCCCGCGCTGCCGTCGTGGAAGTACGGCGCGGTCAGCTCGACGTTGCGCAGCCCCGGCACCTTGAACACGTGGCGGTCGGTCTCGGCCTTGGTGACGGCGTAGCGGCCGAGGTCGGCCTCGGTGACCGGCTTGCCGCGCGCCTTGAAGTACTCGTCCATCACGCCGAACTGCTGGTACATGTTGCCGCCGACGTTGACGCCCTGGTGGCAGGCGACGCAGCCGTAGGTCTTGAACAGCGTGTAGCCGCGCGCCTCGTCCTCGCTGATCGCCTTGAGGTCGCCGCGCAGGTAGCGGTCGAAGCGGCTCGGCGTGACGAGCGAGCGCTCGAACGCCGCGATCGCGTCCTGGATGTTGGCGGGCTTCAGGCCGTCCTTGTAGACCGCGGCGAAGCTGCCGGCGAACGCGCTGTCGGCGCGCAGCTTGGGCAGCACTTCGTCCCAGTTCGAGCCCATCTCGCCGGGGTTGTGCACCGGCCCGGCGGCCTGCTCCTCGAGGGTGGCGGCGCGCCCGTTCCAGAACTGGCGGAAGTTGAAGCTGCTGTTCAGCACCGTCGGCGTGTTGATCGGCCCGACCTGGCCGCCGATGCCGACCGCGGTCGGCTTGCCGTCCGCGCCGCCCTTCGCCATGTCGTGGCAGCTCGCGCAGGAGATGCTGTTGTCCTTCGACAGGCGCTTGTCGTTGAACAGCGCCTTGCCCAGCTCCACCTTGCGCGCGTCGAGCGTCAGCTTGAGCGGCAGCGGCTTGATCGGCTCGTCGGCGGTTTGCGCCGCGGCGACCGAAGCGAAGGCGCCCGCCATCGCGGCCAGCAGAGCCTTCTTGAACAGGTTCGTCTCCATCATCGCTCCTCCTTGGGCAGCGAAATCGAAGCCAAGGGGACCGCCCAGCGCGAATGCGCCGGCTGAGAATGTCGGTAATCCCGCTATCCTGGGACCCGGTTTCCCGGGTCCGTTAGACCGGAGACTTTGCGTCCCTGCCTTTCGGCAGGTTTGCCCTTGTCAACGGCCTCGACGCTAGGCGAATCGAGCTCGCCGCGCCAGCGGCAAGCGTGACGAATTTCCAGGTCCTGACAGTACTTGACCGGGTGCGCAGGCCTAGGCGGCGCCGACGCGGGCCATCGGGCGATGGCCGATGCTGCGCGAGATGCGGTCGGCGGTCTCTTTTACCAGCGGGCCCCACTGCACCTTCATGCGGTCGGCCGGGGTCGACAGCGAAAGGGCGGCAACCAGGTTGCCGCCATCGTCCCTGATCCCGGCGGCGACGCAGCGCACGCCGAGCTCGGCTTCCTCGTTGTCGGTCGCCCAGCCCTGCCGCTGGATGCGCTCGAGCTCGTGCTCGAGGGCGGGCGCGCTGGTGAGGGTGTTGGCGGTCTGCGGCGCGAGCCCGGTGCGCCTGGCGTAGTCGCGCAGCCGGGCCAGGCCTTCCTCGAGCAGGAACAGCTTGCCGGCGGCGGTGACGTGCAGCGGCGCGCGCGCGCCGATCACGTGCACCACGCGCATCGCGGAGCGGCCCGACGAGGTGCGCTCGACGTAGACGATCTCGTCGTCGTGGCGCACGGAGAGATTCGCCGTTTCTCCCGTTTGCGAGTGCAGCTCGCGCATCAGGGGCAGCGCCAGCTCGCGCACGCTGATGCGCGACTTCACCAGGTTGCCGAGCTCCAGCAGGCGCATGCCGAGGCGGTAGCTGCCCGGCTCGACGCGGTCGACCAGGCGGTCGGCGCCCATGGCGGCGAGGATGCGGTGCGCGGTGGAAGGGTGCAGGCCGGTGTACTGGGCGATCTGCTTCAGGCCGAGCGGCTCGGGGTGCTGCGCCAGCACCTCGAGCAGGCGCATCATGCGCTCGATCACCTGGATCGGGTTCTTCTGATCTTCGCGGGCGGTCATTGCGTTGCAGCATTGTAGAATGCGCGGCCATGCCTGTGGTGACCTGCATCGACGACCTGCGCTCGGCTGCGAAAAAGCGCGTCGCCAAAGCCATCTTCGACTACGTCGACCGCGGCTCGTACTCGGAAGCCACCCTGCGCGCGAACCGCGCCGACCTCGAGTCGCTGGCGTTTCGCCAGCGCGTCGGCATCGACGTCGACCGCCGCTCGGTGCGCACCACCATGCTCGGACGCGAAGTGGCGATGCCGGTGGCGCTCGCCCCGGTCGGGCTGACCGGGTTGAACTGGGCCGACGGCGAGATCCTCGCCGCGCGCGCGGCCGACGCCTTCGGCGTGCCCTACACGCTGTCGACCATGTCGATCTGCTCGATCGAGGACGTCGCGCAGGGCTTCGGCAAGCCGTTCTGGTTCCAGCTCTACGTGATGCGCGACCGCGGCTTCGCCGCCTCGCTGATCGAGCGCGCCAAGGCGGCGAAATGCTCCGCGCTGGTGCTCACCCTCGACCTGCAGATCCAGGGCCAGCGCCACCAGGACCTGAAGAACGGCCTGGCGGTGCCGCCGAAACTGACTTTGGAAACTTTTCTGGATGTACTTTCTAAACCTTCCTGGGCCCTGAACGTATTGCGGGGCAAAAGGAAATCCTTCGGCAACCTGGAAGGCCGCATCCCCGACGCGAAGAGCCTGACCACGCTGTCGCAGTGGATCGCCGGCCAGTTCGACCCGACGCTGTCGTGGAAGGACGTCGAGTGGGTGAAGAAGCAGTGGGGCGGCAAGCTGGTGATCAAGGGCATCCTCGACGCGGAGGACGCCAAGATCGCCGCCTCGACCGGCGCCGACGCGATCGTCGTCTCCAACCACGGCGGCCGCCAGCTCGACGGCGCCATCTCGTCGATCCGCGCGCTGCCCGAGATCGCCGCCGCGGTGAAGGGCAAGACCGAGGTGTGGATGGACGGCGGCATCCGCTCCGGCCAGGACGTGCTGCGCGCCGTGGCGCTCGGTGCCAGCGCCACCATGATCGGCCGCGCCTATGCCTACGGGCTGGGCGCGCTGGGCGAGGCGGGCGTGACGCGCGCGCTCGAGCTGATCCGCGCCGAGCTCGACGTCACCATGGCGCTGTGCGGCCTGCGCGACGTGAAGGACGCGACTCCCGCCATCCTCAGGAGCGCCTGAGCGCGCGGCGCGCAAAGCGCCCCGGCGCGACGGCGTCGGCGAGCTTGCCTTCGACCGGCAGCGGCTCGCCCTCCAGCTCGCTCGCCAGGATCTCGGCGGCGAGCGCCGCCCACACCAGCCCGCGCGAGCCGTACGCGAACGCGCCGTAGGTGTTCTCACCCATCCTCCCCACCAGGGGAAGGCGGTCCGGCGCGACCGAGCGGAAGGCCACGCGGCCTTCCAATGATGAAAAGTTCTTCTCGATGGGAATGATTCGCTGCAGCCGCTCGAGATTGCCGGCGTGGCTC